>CAMDJU010000120.1 GCA_945900695.1 Bordetella parapertussis
ATCCACCACGATGCTCTCGAGCACGCGGGTGGGTTTGTTGGACAGCAACACAATGCGGTCGGCCAGCCAAATGGCCTCTTCGATGTCGTGGGTGACAAACACCACGGTGCGCTGGGTTTCTTGCCAAATGCGCACGATCTCTTGGCGCAAGCGCAGTCGGGTGTTGGGGTCCAGGGCTGAGAAAGGCTCGTCCATCAACACGATCGACGGGTCCACCGCCAAGGCGCGGGCAATGGCCACGCGCTGGCGCTCGCCACCCGACAACATGGACGGAAATTTGTGCGCCGAAGTGCCCAGACCCACCAGGTCGAGCAAGGCCTGGGCCTTGGCGCTGTGTTGCCTGGCGGCCGCGCGCCCCGAGCGCAATTCGACCCCCAGCAACACGTTGTCGATGACATTGCGCCAAGGGGCCAAGCGCGGCGACTGGAACACAAACGCCACCTGGTCCCAGGCCTGGCTGGGCGGCAAGCCGGCTACCTCAACGCTGCCGCTGTGGGCTTGCAGCAAATCGCCCATCAAACGCAAGCTGGTCGATTTGCCGCAGCCTGAGGGGCCGAGCAAGCAGACAAATTCGCCTTGGCGCACTTCGAAGCTCAGATCCTCAAAAATGGTTTCGCTGCCAAAGCGCAGTTGCACATGGTCTAAGCGAACAGCGGTGTCGATCATGGGTCAGGGCCAATACTTCCAGCGTTGGCGCCCGGCCGGGTCGTTGTGCACGCTGGGTGGGTGGTCGATGAGCAGGGTTTGCCCTTCAGACCCATGGCGCGGCCAGTGCGGCAAACCCGTGTGGTTGGGGTCGCCATGGCGGGCAAAGGCCGCCCAGGTGTTGCGCACGGTGGCAGCCAAAGCGGCTTTTTCGCTGGCGTCGGCGCCTTCGAGCATGGGCGCTTGCCAGTGCGCCAAGGTGTCGAACATGAAGGGCAGCTCGATGCAATGGCAGCCCCCGAAGCGGTTCCCTGGCGCTGTCCAATCAAACCGATACACCCAAGCTCCGCGGCCGGTGGCGTGCAGCCGCTCGGCAAACTGATAGACACCGCTGCCAAAGGACGCGTCGCCCAGCATGCAGCCCAAAACCTGGGCTGCGTGATCGCTGCCGGCGCGTTGCTGGTACTCGGCCACGGCCTCGTCGGCGGCGGCGCCAAACTTGGTGGCAAACACAGCGCGCACTTGCGCGGGTGTGGCGTTTTGGATGGCCTCGTCATTGCCAAAAAATGCGGCCATTTCGTGGCGGGTATAGCCCACCATCACATCTTTGTCGGCAGCCCCGGCGGTGGCCGCAGCAATGGTCTCGTCGCCCAGCCACTGGTGGTCGATCACTGGGATGAAGGGTGGCGTGGTGTTGGCAAAGGCGGCCAATTCGCGCGCAGCTTTCACCTGGGCTTGGCCAATGTCTTGCACCGAGGCATCGCGCCATTGCGCGGCATCGGTGATGCCCAGGTGCTTTTGCACCGACAGCGCAATTCGCTCGGCAGCGGGCATGTCGCGCAAGGTGCGGCCAAACGGCGCGCTTTGGATCACGCAGCGGCGAAAGTGCTGACGCACTTGGGGCATGGCCAGCATGGCCAAGATCGACAGGCCGCCAGCCGATTGGCCAGCCACGGTGATGTTGTCGGGGTCGCCACCGAAGGCGGCGATTTCACGCGCCACCCATTCCAGTGCCGCGCATTGGTCCATCAGCCCCAAGTTGGGCGGGCTCACGCCGGGCAGGTGCATGAAGCCCAAAGCACCCAAGCGGTGGTTCACGCCCACCACCACCATGTCGTTGTGGCGCGCCATGGGCACGCCGCTGTACCAGTCCAGCGAGCCCGCTCCCGTCCAAAACGCGCCGCCGTGCAACCACAGCAGCACCGGGCGGCGCGCGCCATCGGCGGCCGGGGTGGCAATGGTCAGGGTGAGGCAGTCTTCGCCTTGGGGTTCGTCAACGTCGCCCATGGCCGCGCGCAAGCGGGACGGGGGTTGGGGTGGGATGGGACCGTTGTGGCTGGCGTCGCGCACGCCGCTCCAAGCAGCCAGCGGCGCGGGAGGGGCAAAGCGAAGGGCCCCCACCGGGGCCTGGGCGTAAGGCACGCCGCGAAATACGCACACGCCTTGATCCACTGCGCCGGCCAAGCGGCCCAGCGAGGTGTTGGCTTGCGAGGCAGAAGTCATGGAAATACCTTTGAAGGGTGGGGCATGGCACACAAGCTTGTCCCCAGGTGCAGGGAAGAAGGCCTTTTTACTTTAACCCAAACTGATAATGGCCTTCAATCAAGTGGCCAATTCCCGAATGTGGTCCACGTGCGCTTGCAAGGAGCGCTTGGCCACCGGCCACAGCCGCTCGGGCGTGTCGTCGTAGGCCACGGCCACCCAGTCGTCGAGCGTGCCATCGGGCTGGGCTTGCATGGCGCGGGCGATTTTGGCCTCGCGCTGCAAGCGGTGCGCTTTGAGGCGGCGAATCACCTCGCTGGCATCAAAGGGCTCACCGTGCAGGTTGCCCAAGACATACCCATGGGCGGGCAAGATCAAACCGATGAGGTCGCTGGCGCAGGCCGCCAGCAGTTTGTCCAGCGAGTCCAGGTAGCGCCCCATGTGGCCGTCTGGCGGGCTGATCACGGTGGTGCTGCCGTTGAGCACATGGTCGCCGCTGAACAACAAGCCCTCTTCTTCCAGCACCAGGCACAGGTGGTTGGCCGCATGGCCCGGCGTGTGGATGGCGCGCAGGCTGTGGGTGACGCCGCCGCCTTGCAACACCAAGCGATCGCCATCGGCCAGTTCGCGCTCGGGTTGGAAGCGGCTGTCGGGCCGCGCCGTGTCGGCGCTGGCCAGGCCCAAGATGGTCGGGGTGCGCCCATGCGCTTTGCACAACGCTTGCAAGGGCGCTGCGCCAGGTGAGTGGTCGGGGTGCGAATGGGTGCACACAATGAAGCGCACATCGCCGTGGGTGGCGTCAAACAAGCGTTGCAAGTGCGCGGGCTCGTTGGGGCCGGGGTCGATGACGATGAAGCCACTGTCGGCCTGGCCCACGATGTAGCTGTTGGTGCCTGGCCCAGTCATCATGCCGGGGTTGGGCGCGGTCAGTCGCTGCACGTTGCGCAGCAAAGGCACGGGCTTCTCGCACTGCCAATCCAGGTGGTGCAAGATTTGCCCATCGGGGTTGAGCAAGCTCAGCTCGCCAAAGGCGGGCTCATGTTCCATATAGCGCTCGACCTGGCCTTTGAGGTAACCCGCTCGCGGGCAGCTGGTGAACAAGGGCTGCTCACTGGTGCAGGCTTGAAGCACCGCGTCGACGCTGGGGTAGGCCTGCAAGCGTTGCAAGGTGCGGATGGTGGGGAAGATGATGAAAAAGTCGCCCGCTTGGTGGCGCGCCAGGGCGTCTGCTGGGCGCACCCACACCGGCTCGAACTGCTCTTTTTCGTCGGCCACGGGGTTCTGTTCGGCGGGCATGCGGGCGACCAAAAACGGCACGTCAAAACGGCGCGGCAGGTCGCGGTCGGTGACCCAGTGGGCCAGCACAAACACCTGGTCGGCGCACAGGCGCAAACCTTGTTGCGCGCACTGTTCGTAAAAAGGGCCATGGCGATCGATCCGTGCATGGCTGGCCGCGTCCAATGGACGTCCATCGGCATGTTGGGCCAACAAAATGCCCAGCTCTTCGTGGCTTTCGCGGATGGCCGCCAGCGCTTGGGTGAGCCGCTCATCGGTTTGGCTGGCGCGGCGCTGGGCCAAAGGGTGATGGCTGGCGTCGTTGGCGTCGATGCCCCCGCCGGGGAACACATAAGCGCCGGGAGCAAAGCTGGCGGTCAAGGCGCGGCGTGTCATCAACACCTCCACACCTTGGGCGCCATCGCGCAACAACAAAACCGTGGCCGCTGGCCGGGCAACGGCGGGCGGGCGTTGGGGATGAATGAGTTGGGTGGGTCTGACCATGGTGCATTATGAACAGGCGGCAACCTCTTGGATCTGCGCTGCTCAAGCCCAGGTGACGGTGCCGTGACTTTGGGCACTGGGGGCAGGGGTTTTTGCGCAGTGGGGCCAAGGGGCTTTGCGCGATACTGCTCACCTCACCAAGCATTGGTTGACTTGGTGCCGATCAAAAATGGAGACACCCATGTTGAAAAGAAGTTTCACCGCTTTGGCGCTGGCCGCTTGTCTGGCCCCAATGGGGGCCTTGGCCCAAGCCTGGCCCACCAAGCAGCCGATCAAAATCATTGCCGTGTTCCCGCCGGGCGGCTCGGTCGATCAAGTGGCCCGCATCTTGGCGCAGTCGCTGTCGCAGCAGTTGGGCCAAAGCGTGGTGGTCGAAAACAAAGTGGGCGGCTCCGGCGTGGTGGGCACCCAGGCCATGGCCACCGCGCCCGCTGACGGCTACACCTGGGCCATGGTGTTTGACACCCATGGCGTGAACCCCAGCTTGATCGCCAGCATGCCTTACGACAGCAAAAAAGACCTGGTGCCGCTCATCTTGGTGGGCACCTCGGCCATGCTGCTGGCCACGCATGTGGGCTCGGAGTACAAAAGCTTTGCCGATGTGGTGGCTGCGGCCAAAACCAGCAAAGCGGTGAGTTTTGGCACCATCGGCAATGGCAGCTTGGGCCATTTGTCCATGGCCTTGCTGGGCAAAAACGCCAACCTGAGCTTCAACCACATTCCGTTCAAAGGCGGTGGCCCCTTGATGAACGATGCGGTCGCTGGCCATGTGCCCTTGTCCATGGGCACGGTGTTTTTGACCAAGCCGCATGTGGACAGCAAGCGCATGCGCCCCTTGGCGGTGACCTCTGCCAAGCGCGTCCCTGAGATGCCCGATGTGCCGACCATTGCCGAAGCGGGCTTCCCAGGCTTTGAAGCCCCCGCTTGGTGGGCCGTGTTGGCCTCGGCCAAGACGCCGCCAGAGTTGGTCAAACGGATGAACGAAGAGTTGAACAAAACCCTGCGCAACCCCGAGGTGTCCAATAAGTTGCAAGCCCAAGGCATTGAGTTGGCTGGCGGCAGCGTGGAGCGGGCCAAGGGGTTCATTGACAACCAAATCGACACCTGGGCCAAGGTGGTGAGGGACAACAACATCAAGTCGGATTGATGTGAGTCATTTCGTTGCGCTGAACTCCCCCTCATAAACCGCCATCTCGGGGTATCCGAGCCTCCTCCCCTCGCTGCGCTCCGATGTCGTCGACCCGCACACCCACTCGTGTCGATTTCCATGTGGTGTTGGTTTGCGCATCGTTGGTATGTTTCCATCTCCTTCGCAGCACCGATGGCGGGTGCGTCGCCCGACAACATCGGAGCGAAGCCACTGGCGGAGGGCGGCGTACCCGCCATCGGTGCGGGCTCAGCCAAAATAATTGGAATCTGACCCCAATTAAGTGTGACCCCAATTAAGTGACCCTGATAACCAGCGCTGGTAAGCTTGGTGCAAATTTTGTAACCACAGGAAACCACACCATGCGCATCCCCGATTGGACCCCCGAAGCCCACCCCCAACCCGCGGCTTTGGTCGACGGCATCATGGCGCGCCGTGGAGGCAAATTGATCAACCTGGACAAAGCCTTGCTGTGGAGCGAGCCGGTGGCCAGTGGCTGGAATGTGTACTTGCGCAATGTGCGCACCGGTTTGTCGGCCAGTCGCAAATTGTGCGAGTTGGGCATTTGCACCGTGGCCTTGATCACCGGTGCCGAGTACGAGTACCACCACCACGCGCCCGACTTCATCACCGCGGGCGGCACCCAAGCCGAGTTGGATGCCTTGCAAGCGGTGCTCAAGGGCGACGCCCGCCAAGCCATCCACCACCCGGACTTGGCCCCGCTAGAGCGTTTGGTGCTGCAGTACGCCGCCCAAATGACCATCGATGTGAAGGTCGATGAGGCATTGTTCAAACAACTGGCCAGCCATTTCTCCACGACCGAAATGCTGGAGTTGACCACCGCCATCGCCACCTACAACATGGTCGCCCGCATCCTGGTGGCGCTGCAAATCACCCCCGAAGCGCATTGAATTAATTGGGGTCAGATTCCAATTCTTTTGCGCTGACTTTTGGTGTCGCCCCATCTGACCCCTGACCTTTTGCTGAACCCACCCCGATGGCGGGTACGCCGCCCTCCGCCAGTCGCTTCGCTCCGATGTTGTCTGGCGGCGCACCCACCATCGGTGCTGCGAACAGGAGATGCGTTCGCCCAAAGGTAAATTCCCACATCCTGGGGAATCGCAGAAACCTTTGCTCGCGATCAACTTGCAAATCCACATCACATAGAAACCGGCACGAGTGGGAGTTCAAGCGCACGCATACCCTGAGATGCCGGTTTAACAGCAGGACTTGAGGGCAACGCAAGCCAAGCAACGCCACTTCAAACCAGAAGTGGTCCTCGCAGATAATCAATTCATGCATATCCGCTTCACCAAGATGCAAGGCGCCGGCAACGACTTTGTTGTGCTGGACGAAACCCAACAGCGCTTGAACCTCAGCCCCGCGCAATACCGATGGCTGGCCGATCGGCACTTTGGCATTGGGGCCGATCAAATTTTGAGCGTGCGCGCCGCTCCCAGCCCCGGTGTCGACTTTGAATACGTCATCCACAACGCCGACGGCGGCGAGGTCGAGCATTGCGGCAATGGTGCGCGTTGCTTTGTGCGCTATGTGCGCGACCAAGGCCTGACCGACAAGACAAGCGTGCGCGTTAAAGTCCATGGCGGCATCATCACCTTGCACCAGCGTGCCGATGGTTTGGTCAGCGTGGACATGGGCGCACCCATCTGGGACCTGCCACGCATCCCCTTTGACCCCTTGCACGCGCAAGCCCTGCCCGCACCCGCGTCCCAGCGAGCAGGCCGCTGGCGCATCGACTGGCCGGGCCACAGCGCCGATATCACGCCAGTGTCCATGGGCAACCCGCATGCGGTGCTGTGGGTCGACGATGTCGACACCGCGCCGGTGCTCAGCTGGGGGCCGGTGATTGAATACCACCCGGCTTTTCCCAAGCGGGTGAACGTGGGTTTTGCACAAATCGTCTCGCGCCGTGAAATTCGCTTGCGCGTGTTCGAGCGCGGCGCAGGTGAGACCTTGGCCTGCGGCACGGGCGCTTGCGCGGCCGTGGTGGCGGGTCAGGCTTTGGGAATGCTCGACGCCGATGTGGTGGTGCACGCCCGCGGTGGTACGCTCGAGATTTCTTGGTCCGGGGATGCTTCGTCGGTGCGCATGACCGGTGCGGCCACCACGGTTTTCCACGGTGAAATAGAACTGCCCGACATCACATGAAACCAGCCGCACTCAACCCCATCACCGAAGACGACATCGCTCAGTTTTTGGTGCACACGCCCGATTTTTTTGATCGCCATGCCGAGTTGCTGGCCACGGTTCGCTTGGGCAGCCCGCATGGCGGGCGCGCGGTCAGCTTGCAAGAGCGCCAGGCCGAGATGCTGCGCGAAAAAATCCGCGCGCTCGAGGCGCGCATGATGGAGATGATGCGCCATGGCAACGACAACGCGGTGCTGACCCAGCGGTTGCAACGCTGGTCGCAGTCCTTGTTTTTGGTGCCCCAGGCCAGCGATTTGCCGCGTGTTTTGGCCGAGCAAATTGAGCACCAGTTCATGGTGCCCCAGGTGGCCCTGCGCTTGTGGGGTGTGGCCCAGGCCCACCAGGGCCAGCCTTTTGCCCAGGGCGTGAGCGAAGATGTCAAGCTGTTTGCCGAATCCCTCGGTCAGCCCTATTGCGGCATCAACAATGGGTTTGAAGCCGCCCAGTGGTTGGCCAACCCGGACGCGGCGCAGTCCTTGGCCTTGGTGACGCTGCGCGAACCCCAAACGGGCGACGCACCCGCCAAAGCCATGGGCTTGTTGGTGTT
>CAMDJU010000121.1 GCA_945900695.1 Bordetella parapertussis
CGCAGCATTTTGGTCAGCGATGCCACCGCCACCCCGGCCATGGCCCGGGACTTGATTGCCAAGATCCGCACCGTCAGCGACAAGCCGATTCAATATGTGTTGCTCACCCACTACCACGCGGTGCGGGTGTTGGGGGCCAGTGCCTTCAAGGCCGAGGGGGCCAGCGACATCATTGCCAGCCAGGGCACCTATGAGTTGATTGTCGAGCGGGGCGCCGCCGACATGAAAAGCGAGATGGAGCGCTTTCCGCGCCTGTTTCGCGGCGCCGACAGCGTCCCCGGTCTGACCTGGCCCACCTTGATCGTGGGCGACGGCAAACCCGGTCGCCAAGGCAGCTTGAAGATCGATTTGGGTGGTGTGGTGGTTGAAATTTGGCACCCGGGCCCGGGCCACACCCGGGGCGACACCATTGCCTGGGTCGAGTCCGAAAAAGTGCTTTTCAGCGGTGACTTGGTGGAGTACGAGGCAGGCGTGTACACCGGCGACGCCCAGTTGCAGGAGTGGCCCGCCACCTTAGAGGCTTTGCGTGCTTTGCAGGCCACGGCCATCGTGCCGGGGCGCGGCGAAGCCATGCAAGGTGCGGCCAATGTGGACAAGGCCTTGGACTACACCAAGCGTTGGGTCGAAATTCTTTACCGTTGCGGCAAAGAGGCAGTGGCCCAAAAGCTCGACTTGAAAGGCGCCATGGCCCACACCCGAACCCAGATGGACCCGGTGTTTGGCCATGTCTTCATCTACGAGCATTGCCTGCCCTTTGATGTCAGCCGCGCGTTTGACGAGGCCAGCGGCATTAAAAACCCACGGGTTTGGACCGCCGAGCGCGATCAGGAGATGTGGGCCTCGCTGCAGAACTGACCGTTATCCGGGTTTGCGCTCCATCAAGGCGCGCAAATCCCGCCCATAACTTTGCATTTGTTTGACCGCGCGCTCCCGTTGCGCGGGTGTGGTGGCGTTGTGCAAGGTGGCCACCGAAACGCAATTGGCTTTGCTCAAGTCTTGGCGGTATTGGCGCAGCATGGGGTCGGGGGTCACCCGCGTGCGCTCGATCAGTTGCCGCCACTCGAGGGCAAAGGCATCGGCATCTTTGGTTTGGGCGCTGAGTTTGCGCAAGGTGTCCACGCTGTCGGCTTGGCGGCGCAGGCGCATCAAGTAGCTCATGCGCGGGTCGAAGCCAGAGTTTTTGGCCAACTGGCGCAGCAATTGTTTTTGGTTGCTGTCCAAGCGGCCGTAAAACTTCTCGGCCTGCTCGACACCTTTGTCGGTGCGGGTGTCGAGCAACTCATCGGGGGTTCCCGTCAACCATTCTTTGCGCCAATCCCGGTTTTTTTTGTTGTATTGCTTTTGCAGTTGCTCGACTTGGGCGGCGTCGATGGTCAGCAGCAGGCGAACGGCTCGGGGCTCTAATTCTTTGGCCACATTGTCCAAGCTTTCCAGGGCTTCGTCGTACAGGGCACACACTTCATCGGCCTGAATGTTGCGCGCGGCCAAGCTTTGGGCCCGCTCCAGCCAGGTGATGTACAGACCGAGCTGCTGGCTGCGGTGCCAGGCATACATCGATTGGATATCGGCGCGCACCAGGGGTTTTTGATCGGCATTGAAGTCCAAAAAACCGTCCAGCCACCAGTAAGTCAACTCTGGGGCGGAGTTATAGGCAAATTGCAAGGTGCTGCAACCGGCCAGCATCCCACAGGTGCACAGGGCCACAAAAAGGCGCTGGGCGATAATTCTCAAACGAACAAAGGCAAGAAACATGGCAGCAATTGATGTGGTGATCATGGCAGCGGGCAAAGGCACGCGCATGAAGAGCAGTATGCCCAAAGTTTTGCACCGACTCGGCGGCAGGGCTTTGGTGCAGCACGTGATCGACAGCGCACGTCATTTGTCGGCGCGCCACATCATCGCCATCACCGGTCACGGGGCCGAACAAGTCGAGGCCGCTTTGGCCGGTCAAGCGGGCCTGCGGTTTGCGCGCCAAATGCCCCAGCTGGGCACGGGCCATGCGGTGCAACAGGCCATGCCCTTGTTAGAGGACGACGGGGTCACCTTGGTCTTATCTGGCGATGTCCCCCTGACCCAAGTGCCCACCTTGCAGGCCTTGTTGCACGCCTGCCAAGGCTCGCAACTCGCGCTGTTGACCTTGCAAACGGCGCAACCCACGGGCTACGGCCGCATCGTGCGCCACGCCAACGGCGAGGTGCTGGCCATCGTGGAAGAAAAAGACGCCACACCTGAGCAGCGCGCCATCACCGAAATCTACAGCGGCATCATGGCCGTGCCCACGCGCTGGCTGCGCACCTGGTTGGCGCGTTTGGACAACCACAATGCCCAGCAAGAGTACTACCTGACCGATGTGGTCAAGTTTGCCCGTGCCGATGGGCAAGCCGTGGCCGCGCACTTGATCACCGATGCGGCAGAGGTGGCCGGCGTGAATAACCCGGTGCAATTGGCCGAACTCGAGCGCGCCCACCAAGCACGTCAAGCCCATGCCCTGATGCTCAGTGGTGTGCGTCTGGCCGACCCCGCGCGCTTGGATGTGCGCGGTACTTTGACCTGCGGCCCGGATGTGGAAATCGATGTCAACTGTATTTTTGACGGCGTTGTCTCACTGGGCGAGGGCGTGCGCGTGGGGGCCAATTGTGTGATTGCCAACGCCCACATCGAAGCGGGCGCGGTGATCCATCCCTTTACCCACATCGACGGCGAAAAAGCGAGCGTCAGCATTGGCCGTGATGCCCGCGTCGGCCCTTATGCGCGTTTGCGCCCGGGTACGGTGCTGGGCGAGGGTGTGCACATCGGCAACTTTGTCGAAGTGAAAAACGCCACCTTGGCCAAAGGCGCCAAGGCCAACCATTTGGCCTATTTGGGCGACGCCACCTTGGGCGAGCATGTCAACTTCGGCGCGGGCAGCATCACCGCCAATTACGACGGCGTCAACAAGCACCGCACGGTGATCGAAGCCGACGTGCACGTGGGCAGCAACAGCGTGTTGGTGGCCCCTGTGACCATCGGCGCGGGCGGCACCATTGGCGGTGGATCGACCATCACCAAAGACACCCCACCCGGCGCCCTGACCGTGGCCCGCGGCAAGCAAACCAGCATTGCGAACTGGAAGCGGCCGCAAAAGAAATAACATTTGAAAATCGGTGCTAATTCAGTTTTGTTGGCTTTTATAACCAGGAGTTGAGATGTTCAAGTGCCTCACGTTGATTTTGAGTTTGTTTGTCGGTGCACAGGGCGGCGCTCTGGCACAAGAGGTGGCATACCCCACCAAGACCATTCGCCTGGTGGTGCCCTTTCCCCCTGGGGGCTCGGTGGACGTGGTGGCGCGCATGGTGTCGCTGCATTTGCAAGAAAAATTTGGGCAAACCATCGTGATTGAAAATCGCCCTGGCGCGGTCGGCACCATGGGCACGGCCCAAGTGGCCAAGGCAGCACCGGATGGCCACACCTTGGTGATGACCATTGGGGCCCACACCATCGTGCCGGCATTGATGGCGCAAATGCCGTATGACGCAGGCCGCGATCTGGCGGCTGTCACCTTGATCGCCAGCGCGCCCAATGTGTTGGTGGTGCGGCCTGACTTTCCCGCCCGAACCTTGAAAGAGTTTGTGCAGTTGGCCAAAGAAAACCCGGGAAAGTTCAGCTACTCCACGGCTGGAAATGGCAGCACCACCCATGTCATGACGGCCATGCTGGCCCACAGCGCGGGTTTGTCATTGCTGCATGTTCCATACCAAGGGGGCGCGCCCTCTTTGCAGGCCATTTTGAGCGGTCAAACCGATCTGAACGCAGCTGTTTCAACCACAGCCCTGCCCATGGTGAAGGCTGGCAAATTGCGCGCCCTGGCCATCGTGGGTGACAAGCGCTCCAGCATGTTCCCTGATGTTCCCACCTACGCCGAATCAGGCTACCCGGGCATTCGCGGTGACAGTTGGATTGGTTTGTTTGCACCTGCGGGCACGCCCAAACCCATCATCAACAAAATCAATGCCGAGTTGCAAAAGGTTTTGGCCATGCCCGATATTCGGCAAAAGCTACTGGCGCAGGCATTGGACCCCTTGGTGGTGGGGCCAGATGAGTTTGACAAAATTGTGCGCGACGAGTTGCGCGACTTTGCCGCATTGGCCAAAGCAGTGGGGTTGAAGATCGAGTGAGGCCAGGCTCAGTGGCGTGCACGGGCCGCATGCTCGGCCGCCAGGCAGCCAAAAATCACCCCGCTGCCAATCGACGCACCCCCTTGGTACCCCACGCCCGTGTCGGTCGGGGCTGCAGTGTTGCCGCAGGCATATAAGCCCGCAATGGGGTGACCACGCACGTGCATGACTTGGGCGTGTTCGTTGGTCAATAGGCCTGTGCCCACAATGCCGCCGACCCGCAGTGGGATGGCGTAGTAGGGCGGTGTGTCCAATGGCCCCAGCTGTGCATACTTGCCTTTGTTGGCGTCCCCAGCGGTGCTTTTGGAAAACGCGGACTTGCCTCGACCAAAGTCAAGGTCTTCGCCGTCCGTCGCAAATTGGTTGAAACGCTCGACCGTCTTCAACAATCCCGTGGCGTCAACACCGATTTTTGTTGCCAAGGCTTCCAGCGTGGGTGCTTGAGCCACCCAATCGGGGGCCGCTTGCCCGGGTGGGGCGCCAGCGATGGCGTAATGCTGTCGATATTGGTCATCAAAAACCATGTGGGCGGGCAGGTTGATGAAGCGGTGTTTCGCCCGGTCGAAATGGTGAAAGGCGTGCACCACCTCTTGGAACCTGGACTCATCGCAAAAACGTTCCCCTTGCTGGTTGACGGCGATCGCGCCGGGGTAAGGCATGCCATGCAAACCAATCGAGAAAAATTCATTGTTTCGGGTGGGAATGGCACAACCGACCAATAAGCCATGGTTGACGGCAGAGCGGTAAATGGCGGCGCCGTGTTCTGTAGCCATCACCATGCCATCCCCTTGGTTGGTGGGTGCAAAAGGGTTGAGCCAATTGGGCAGGCCTTCAAAGCGTTGCACCAACTCGCTGTTGCCTTCGTAGCCACCACAGGCCAAAACAACACCGTGTCGGGCTTCAAAAGTGGAATCGCTTGATGGGATGCGGACTCCGCCCACGCGTTGCTCGGAAAAAACCAACTCTGTGCCTCCCGCATTCAACTGCAAGTGGCCCCCCATTTTCAGGAAAGCCACCAACAACTGCGCCACCAAGCCTTGACCGGCGGCCAGCCAACCCCCACTTTCTCTGCGCGCCAATTCTTGGGCATCCCAGTTGCGCCGGTTGGCAAAACCGCCCCATCGGGCCACATCGCCCCAACTGACACCCGGCGGGCAATAGTAGGCGGGCCGCAAAACGTCGGCCCATTCGCCCATGGCGCTGCGTTGAATGGGGGCGGCTTGAATCATGCGTCGTCCATCGCCACAACTGCCTGGACCATATGGGTAGAAAGCGTCGGGCAATCCCAGTGCCAGCTCAAGCCCCACGCCCCATGACATCAAGCGGCCCATCACCCGCGAGGCGTTGTTGACATAGGCCTCCAGGTTGGTGGCCAATGCGGTGCCCCCAGCGCAAAACTGGGCGTAAGTCATGCCCTGCGTCAAATCGTCTGACAGGCCAGCCTGCGCTGCCAATTGGTTGGCTGGTGCCCAAATGGTGCCGTATGAAGTGGCCGTGCCGCCGCCAATGTGGGGGCCCTTTTCCAGCAGGCACACGGACATGCCCTCGCCTGCGGCGGCCAAGGCGGCCCCCAATCCAGCGCCGCCAGACCCCAAAACAATCAGATCAAAAACGCGATGGGCCATGGGAGCACTCCAAGAGGGTGAACGGATGCGACGGATCGCGCACGATGTTTGAATTGTGAACCAGGTCAGCGGCTTCAGCCCAGGCGCGCAGGGCCCAAGCTCAAGGCCGGCACCATCTTGCTGCGCTTGACGCTGAAGAAAGCCTTCACATTGCGCACATTTGCGTCTTGGGTGAACAGGCGTTGCACCAGCGCCAAATAAGCCGGCATGTCGTGCACATGCACCACCAATACAAAGTCGGGTCCTGGCGCCACGCGCCAACACATGGCCACCTCGGCATCGGCCACCACGCGTTGCTCAAAGGCTTGCAGGTGTTCGTCGCCTTGGCGGTCCAGGGTGATCTCCACAATGGCTTGCAAACCATGTCCCACCACTTGGGCCACGCGCTCGGGGTTGAGCAAAGCCACTTGGCCTTCGATCAGCCCCAAGTCCCAGAGTCGCTTGGTTCTTCGCAAGCAAGTGGGCGCTGACATGTGCAAGTGCTCTGCCAGTGCCTGATTGCTCTGCGCGGCGTCACGTTGCAACGCATGCAGCAAGCGCAAATCCATGTCGTCGAGTTGAATTTCTTTCATTGAAGGGTGCTTTTTGAAATAAATCGATATGCCACTGGTTTTTTGAATTTAAATTTCATTTTAAGCAATTAATCAACATCTTTTGTCGTGGTGATGGGGATAAAGTCACCGCACAAACAGGAGACACCCCATGTGCGGCATCGTCGGCGCGGTATCAGGCCGCAATATTGTTCCCATCTTGGTCCAGGGCCTGCAGCGCTTGGAGTACCGCGGCTATGACTCCTGCGGTGTCGCGGTCAACGCGGCGCAAGCGCAAATGGGCCAAGCGCCAGGTTTGCAGCGCGCGCGCAGCACCGAGCGGGTGGCCGAACTCGTGGCCCAGGTCAACGCGCCGTCCGGCGGCTTACTGGGCACGACCGGCATCGCCCACACCCGCTGGGCCACCCATGGTGCACCGGCGGTGCACAACGCCCACCCGCATTTCAGCCCCGGCCCTGGTTTCAAAGCGGGCGAAGGCAAAGGCCGCATCGGCTTGGTGCACAACGGCATCATCGAAAACCACGAAGAACTGCGCGCCGAACTGCAGGCCAAAGGCTATGCCTTTGCCAGCCAAACCGACACCGAAGTCATCGCCCACTTGGTCGATGCGCTCTACCAAGGCGATTTGTTCGAGGCGGTGCAAGCGGCAGTGCGCCAATTGCGCGGTGCCTATGCCATCGCCGTCATGGCCAAAGACGAGCCGCACCGCGTGGTGGGCGCGCGTGCAGGCTCCCCGTTGATTTTGGGCGTGGGCCAGAGCGAGAACTTTTTGGCCAGCGACGCCATGGCCTTGGCAGGCGTCACCAACCAAATTGTGTATTTGGCCGAGGGCGATGTGGTGGATGTGCAAATGGGCAAACACTGGATCGTCGATGCCCAACTCCAAGCGGTGCAGCGCGAGGTGCACACCGTGCACGCCCACAGCGGCGCGGCCGTGCTGGGGCCATATCGCCACTACATGCAAAAAGAAATTTTCGAGCAGCCCCGTGCCATCGCCGACACCTTGGAAGGCATCGAGGGCATCGTGCCCGAGTTGTTTGACGGCCCCCAGACCCAAGCCGGCCACAACGCGCACCGCGTGTTTCAAGACATCGACTCGGTGCTCATCTTGGCCTGTGGCACCAGCTATTACAGCGGTTGCACCGCCAAATATTGGCTGGAGAGCATGGCCCACATCCCGACCCAAGTCGAAGTGGCCAGCGAATACCGCTACCGCGACTCGGTGCCCAACCCGCGCTGCTTGGTCGTCACCATCAGCCAGTCGGGCGAAACCGCCGATACCTTGGCCGCCCTGCGCCATGCGCAAAGCTTAGGCATGAAGCACACCCTCACCATTTGCAATGTGGCCACCTCGGCCATGGTGCGCGAATGCGCGCTGGCCTACATCACCCGCGCGGGTGTGGAAATTGGCGTGGCCTCGACCAAGGC
>CAMDJU010000122.1 GCA_945900695.1 Bordetella parapertussis
TCAGAGGCCGCTGGGAGAGCCGCAGGTGCAGCGCCAACCAACGCAGGTGCGGCGGGTGCCGCCGGGGCCTCGCCGCGCATGGCCATCTCCAACTGGCGCATGGCCAAACGGATGGCAGCTGCGTCGGCGCTGGCATTGGCTTGCTCCAAGCCTTTGGCGGCTTGCAACACGGCCCGGTCGTGTTCGTTCATGGCCGCACTGGCTTGTTCACGCTGTGCGGTTTTGCGCTGGAAGGCGTTGTCGATGGGCTGGCGAAACGCGTCCCACAGCTTTTGCTCCAGGCGGCGCTCGAGCACCATGGTTTGGGCCTCGGCCTGCCAGCGTTGCTGCAAGGCCTTGACCGCATCGACCCGCAGCACCTCACTGGCGGCAAGCTGCTCAGCCTCGGCAATCAAGGCCTGGCGCCGAACAACGCTGGCTTGCTGCACGGCATCGATGGGCGCACAGGCCGCTTTCATCGCTTCGCGCCAGGCGTTTTGCACCTCCGCAAAAGCTTTTTCGTTCATGTGGCCGGCATCGCGCCAGCGATTTTCAAATTGGTGCAGTTGGCGTGCCACAGCCTTCCAATCGGGTCCTTGCGCATGGGCTTGCGCCCAGGCTTGCAATTCGTCGATCAAGGCTTGGCGTTGGGCTTTGTTGGCAGCCGCATCGGCGCGCACCCTCTCCAGCCACTGCTCGACCATCTTGTGGGCTTGGTTGCAAGCGCGGTCAAAGCGCTTCCACAGCCCGTGGTTGGGCAATCCCCCTTGGTCGGTTTGCTTCCACTGCTCGCGCAGTTGGCGCAAAGCCTCTTGCATTTTTCGCCCGCCCATGACCGGCTGCGGTGGGGCAGGTTCGGCCCCTTCGGGTGTGGGCGGGGCAGGCTTGAACAAGGCCTCGGCTTTTTGGACCAACTCGGTGCGCAATTGATCGGCGCGCCAGCGCTGCCACCCCTCCAATTCGCCAGCGGCCAACAGGACTTGGTCCGCGTGGTGTTGCAATTTGTCATCGATCCATCGCCCATGCTCTTTGAGCGCCTGGCGCAAAGCCTGGGCGGCCCCCGCACTGGCTTTGCCGTGGCCCAAAGAAACCTCTTGTTCGAGCACCTGCAACACCGTTTGCACCGCGGCTTGGGCACTGGCGCGCTGCGCCGGATCCACCTTGGGCCGCTGCGGACTTGGGGCGGACGGGGGCGCGTCTTGCCCGCGTTGGGCGCGGATTTGATCGGCCCAGGCCGGCACCGGCGGCAGGGGCAAGCTGGCGTCGGCAGCGGCAGCTTGGGCTTGTGACAAAGCCGCTTGAAAGGCCTCCCAAACCGCCTTCAACTGGGCTTCGCCAGATTGCAACATGGGTGGGAATTTGGCGTCCACGCTGGCCCAATCGGGCGCCGCCAGCAAGGCCTGGGCATCGGTTTGCCAGCGCAGCCAATCGGCTTGCAAGCCTTCGCGCTGGGCCAGGGCGTCGGACAGCGGTTTGGTCGACAAGACCTCAATGCGCTGGGTCATCAACACACTGGCTTCACGGTAAACCTGGGCCTTGTGCTGCAAGTCTTCAATCGCTTTGACGCGCTCGGCCAATTGCCCTTTCAAACTTTGCAAGGGCTCGCGCGACAGCGGGGCACCCGCTTTGGCGGCATCGCGCTGCCAAGCCATGGCGTCGGCCAAATTGATGCGGTGGGCCGACAACAAAGCCTGGGCCCGATCGGCCCATTCTTGGGCCAAGGTGTCTTGGGCACGGGCTCGGCGCAGCTCATCGAGCTTTTCACGCAGGGGCTTGGCCGCGCCTTTGTCTTTGGCGCTCAGCTCTTTGTAAACCTCTTGCAAATGCTCCAAAGAGGGCTCGCTGGTCAACCAGTTGCGCACACGGGCAGCGCGTTCAGAAGCGGTGGGGGCGGTGAAAGCACCACCGGTCAGCCTGTCCAAAGCGGCGGCGTCCATGGTGCTGGCAGAGGCATCGGTCACAACAGTCTCACATTTCTTAGTTCAAGGGGCGGGGCTGGGTCGGCGCGCTCACCCGGGGCTTGGGGCCTTGCAGCGCACCAGGGTGGTAGCGCCAGCGGGCCCAACCGCCTATTGTCACCCCACAGCGCACCGGTGCACCATGGCTGGCCCCAAAGACCGCTAACGTCAGGCTTTAAAATATACAAAACCGTCATTTGCGGGACATGCACCCAGCCCCATGCTGAGCTGCACCGCCTGACCCAGCCCACCGCGGCCTGGGGCTGACACCGGCCGCCAGGCCGCCCCAACCCCATCCACCCCGGAGAACCGATTTGAAAGCTGTCACCCACCGAGCCATGCAAGCGCTGCAGCAGTTGCGCCTGGGGGTGGTGACCGTGCTCAATGACATTGCTCAAGGCTTTTTCCTGATTGGTCACAACGGATTGGCCCTGGTCGGCGTCACCGTGGTCATGGTCATGCTGACGGTTTACCTGCGCCCCGACCTGCGCAACAGTGGTGAAGCGCTGCTGATGTCTTGGCTGCAAGAGCGTCAAACCGACACCCTGGGCTTTGCCACCGACATCGACGCCGCTGATCGCGCCACCGCCAACGACCCCCGCGATCTGCCCAAACAACAGGCCAACTTGGCCTATTGGCTCAGCCGCAAATACCGGGTGGCGCCCGAACCCCTCAGCGCTTTGATCGCAGAGGCCTATGAAGTCGGGCCCATCAACCAAATTGAACCCACCCTGATCTTGGCGGTCATGGCCATCGAATCGGGCTTCAATCCCTTTGCCCAAAGCGCCATGGGCGCGCAAGGCTTGATGCAGGTGATGACCAAGGTGCACTTTGATAAATATGAAGGTTTTGGCGGTAGATTTGCCGCCTTCGACCCAGTGGCCAATTTGCGCGTGGGGGTTTTTGTGCTCAAAGAGTGCATCACCCGCGCTGGCGGATCGGTGGAGGGTGGCCTGAAGTTTTATGTGGGCGCCAGCAACAGCGAAATGGACGGCGGCTATGCCCAAAAAGTCATGGTCGAGCACGCCCGGTTGATGCTGGTGGCAGCTGGCCAATCGGTCCCTGCCAGCGAACCCAGCGAGACAACTGCCACCACCTTTGAAAAGCTGTGGGAGCGGGTGCAAAAACTGACCCACCTGCGTTGACGCTCCACAAGCCCCTTGCCCAAGGGCAGACTTACGGCTGTCGTAAACTCCCCCCCGCACGCAACTGGCGATAGGCGTGGGCACCCCGCCCACCGCTGACGTGGATCGCGGCTTCTGCTGAGGCCCCACCACTGGGGAGCGTGCCGCCTGGTGTCAGGTGTTTTGCCGTTCGCCTGGGCAGCCTGGGCGCAGCCATGTGTTGCGCCAGGATCCTTCATTTGAAAGACTGCCGCCATGTACCACCGCAACATCTTGGTTGAACAAACCGACCCCGAAGTATGGGCCGCCATCCAAGCCGAAAACGCCCGCCAAGAACACCACATCGAGCTGATTGCCAGCGAAAACTACGCCTCCCCTGCGGTGTTGGCCGCGCAGGGCTCGCAGTTGACCAATAAATATGCCGAGGGCTACCCAGGCAAGCGCTATTACGGCGGCTGTGAGCATGTGGACGTGGTCGAGCAACTCGCCATTGACCGGCTGAAGCAAATTTTTGGGGCCGATGCGGCCAACGTACAGCCGCATTGCGGCGCATCGGCCAACGAGGCGGTGTTTCTGGCCTTTTTGAAACCCGGCGACACCATCATGGGCATGAGCCTGGCCGAGGGCGGCCACCTGACCCACGGCATGCCGCTCAACATGAGTGGCAAGTGGTTCAACGTGGTCAGCTATGGCCTCAACGCCAAAGAAGAAATTGACTACGACGCCATGGAGGCCAAAGCCCACCAGCACAAGCCCAAACTCATCATCGCCGGTGCCTCGGCCTACAGTTTGCACATCGACTTTGCGCGCTTTGCCAAAGTGGCCCAAGATGTCGGCGCCATCTTTTTGGTCGACATGGCCCACTATGCAGGCCTGATCGCCGCAGGCGTCTACCCCAACCCGGTGCCCCACGCCGACGTGGTCACCTCCACCACCCACAAAAGCCTGCGCGGCCCGCGCGGGGGCATCATCTTGATGAAGTCAGTGCACGAAAAGGCCATCAACAGCGCCATCTTCCCGGGCTTGCAGGGCGGCCCGCTGATGCATGTGATCGCGGCCAAAGCCGTGGCCTTTAAAGAAGCGCTGCAACCCGGCTTCAAGGAATACCAGCAGCAAGTGGTGAAAAACGCCCAAATCGTGGCCCAAACCCTCACCGAACGCGGCCTGCGCATTGTGAGCGGCGGCACCCAAAGCCATGTGATGCTGGTGGACCTGCGGCCCAAACACATCACCGGCAAAGCCGCCGAAGCGGCCCTGGGTGCGGCGCACATGACCATCAACAAAAACGCCATCCCCAACGACCCCGAGAAGCCCATGGTCACCAGTGGCGTGCGCATTGGCACCCCGGCCATGACCACGCGTGGTTTCAAGGACGAGGAAGCCCGCGCCACCGCCCACCTGATCGCCGACGTGCTCGACAACCCCGCCGACGACGCCAACATCCAAGCCGTGCGCGCCAAGGTGCATGCCCTTACCAGCCGCTTTCCGGTGTATGGCTAAAGCGCGCCCATGAAATGCCCTTTTTGCGCCCACCTCGACACCCAGGTGGTCGAGACGCGTGTGGCCGAAGACGGCGACTTTGTGCGCCGCCGCCGCCAGTGCGCGTCCTGTGAAAAACGCTTCACCACTTACGAGCGACCCGACGTCAACTACCCCGCGGTGGTGAAAAAAGACGGCCGGCGCATCGAGTTCGACCGCAGCAAGTTGCAAGCCTCGATGAACCTGGCGCTGCGCAAGCGCCCGGTCAGCACCGAGCAAATTGACAGCGCCTTGGAGCGCATCGAAGAGAAGGTGTTGGCCGCTGGCCTGCGCGAAATCAGCTCGCACCGGTTGGGCGAATTGGTCATGCGCGAGCTCAAAAAGCTCGACAAAGTGGCCTATGTTCGCTTTGCCAGCGTGTACCGCAGTTTTGAGGACATCGACGAATTCAAGTCCTTGGTCGACGAGTTTCGCCGCTGAAGCAGGCTGACTGGCCATTCAGCTTGCGCTTGTAGGGTTGCTGACCCAAGTTCAACATCAGACAAAGCCCCAGCCCTTAGCCCAAGCCTGAGCAGCAGTGCCCGAACGCTTTAGCGGCGACGGGCCGATTCCACCCCGGCAACGCTGCGCACCGTGGCCAGGACCTTGCCCAAACGCACAGCGTCGCCCACCTCCACAGTGAACGTCATCCAGGCCGTGCCCTTGACCGATTGGGTTTGAACCCCAATGACATTGATTTTTTCCCGCGCCAACACCTCGGAGATGTCGCGCAACAGGCCTTGGCGGTCTTGCGCTTGGACCTGCACATCCACGGGGTAGACCGCTGCCCCCTCGCCCAGGCCTTGCCACTGCACCTCAATGGCGCGATCGGGTTGGCGCAACAGCATTTGCTCAAAGTTCGGGCAGTGAGCGCGGTGCACACTGACGCCTTTGCCCCGAGTGACAAAACCGCAGATGGGGTCGGGGGGCGCTGGCCGGCAGCAGCGCGCCAGCTCGGTCATCAACGACTCGATCCCCACCACCAACACACCGCCCGGGTTGGCGCTGGCACTTTTGCGGTTGATCTTGTGGCGCAACCAGTCGTCAGCGGCTGGCAAGGGCTCGATGGGGCGCAAAAACGTTTCGATGGTGCGCAATGAAAACTCGTCTTTGCCCACCGCCTCAAACAAAGCGGGGGCATCGGCAAAGCCCAACTGGCTGGCCAAGTCCTCGTGCCGGGTGGCGGTTTTGCCCTCGCGCTGGAGCAGTTTTTCCACCGCCTCGCGCCCGCGCGCCACGTTTTCTTGGGCCACCAAGGCATTGAACCAAGCGCGCACTTTGGCCCGCGCCCGGGGGCTGGCCAAAAATCCCAATTCGGGGTTGAGCCAGTCGCGCGAAGGGCCGCCCTCTTTGGCCGCAATGACCTCCACCGTTTGGCCGTTGTCCAGTGGGGTGCTCAAGGGCACCATGTGCCCGTCCACGCGCACCCCTCGGCAGCGGTGGCCCAAATTGGTGTGCACCGTGTAGGCAAAGTCCACCCCGGTGGCACCCACCGGCAATTCAACCACCGCGGCATCGGGCGTGAGCACATAAATGCGGTCGTGTTGCATGGCCGCAGCACCCGCTTCGTCAGCGCCCGAGCCGGTCATCTCGCGCTCCCAAGCCAGCAGCTGGCGCATCAAGGCGATCTTGTCGCTGGCGGCTTTGGACGCGGCCACACCCGCATAGCCCCGGCTGCCCGCCTCCTTGTAAGCCCAATGCGCAGCCACACCCAGCTCGGCATGCGCGTGCATGGCCTGGGTGCGGATTTGCACTTCAATGGCCCGCCCTTGTCCATCGCGAACCACCGTGTGCAAAGACTGGTATCCGTTGCTTTTGGGGCGGGCGATGTAATCGTCAAACTCCTCAACCAGCGGGGTGAAGCGGCTGTGCACCCAACTCAGGGCGGCATAGCAATCAGGCACGCTGTCCACCACCACCCGCACCGCGCGGATGTCAAACACCTGGTCAAAGGGCAGCGATTTGCCGCGCATTTTTTTGACAATGCTGTAGATGTGCTTGGGCCGCCCGTGAACTTGGGCTTGGATGTGTTGGCTGAGCAAATCGGCTTGCAAACGCTGCACCCACTCGGCCATGAAGGCCTCGCGCTCGACACGCTTTTCGTCCAACATGGCCGCCACCTCACGGTAGGTGCCCGGCTCCAAAAAGCGAAACGATAAATCCTCCAACTCCCACTTGATCTGCCAAATGCCCAAGCGATTGGCCAAAGGGGCAAACACCTGCAAGGTTTCTTGCGCCAAGTCATGCGGCACGGCAAGCTTGTGGGCTGCCATGTGGCGCAGGGTTTGCAGCCGCGAGGCCAGGCGCAACAACACCACGCGCAAATCGCGCGAAAAAGCCAACAGCATCTTGCGCACGTTTTCGCTGGCCATGGCCGTGCCGGCACCCGCGTCGGCCCCTGCGGCCCGCATGCCCCGGCGCGCTTGGCGTTGCACATGCAGCAGCTTGTGGGTTTCGATGGCCAAGCTGGCCAAACCGGTGCCAAAGGCCTTGCCCAACACCTCGGCGGGTTTGCTCAAGTGGTCACAGGCGTAGACCAAATAGCAAGCCGCCTGCAAGGCGGCCGAGCCACCGATGCCAGCCAAGATGCCCGCCATCGCTTGGGCATGCTGCCAATTGTTTTCGCCCCCATCGAAAGTCTCGCCGACCAACAAGGGCTCGGCCATGGCGCGCGCGCGCTCGAGCAAACCCTCGCCTTCGTCAGCGGTGGCATTGACCAGCGCCAACACCGGTGTGATCACCGGTGCGGGCAAGTTCATGGCGGCGACGCCCGATTCAGTGATCATGCATCTGTGCCTAGCAAAAAGGAGGCCACGGCGGCCACCTGATCGTCGGCCACCAGGGTCGGGGCATGGCCCACGCCGGGCAGGTCAAGGCGCTGAGCGCGTGGCCCACGCAGCTGCATGGCCTGGGCCACCTCGGGGGTGAGCAAATCAGACTCGGCCCCGCGCAACAGCAAGGTGGGCGCTGTGATGTGGTCGTATAACTGCCACAACAAAGCCTCGCCATGCTGCGCGGCCTCGGGCGTCAGCGCATGCACTGGCGTGGCCAGCGCGGGGTCGTAGTGCAGCGTCCAGCCGCCCTGGGGCAAGGGCTTGAACATGGGCGTGCTCAGGGCCAGCCACTGCGCGTCGGTGTGCGGCCCAAAGCC
>CAMDJU010000123.1 GCA_945900695.1 Bordetella parapertussis
TCGATGGTGGGGCAGCCGCAGTAGCCCATGGCGGCACGCAAACCGCCAGCCATTTGGTAAACGATGTTGACCATCGAGCCTTTGTAGGGCACCCGGCCTTCAATGCCCTCGGGGACCAACTTGTCGGCGTTGGGGTTGCCAGTGGAGGATTCTTGAAAATACCGATCGGCACTGCCTTGCTGCATGGCGCCAATGCTGCCCATGCCCCGGTAGCTTTTGTAACTGCGACCTTGGTACAGCACGATTTCGCCCGGCGCTTCCTCGGTGCCCGCGAACATGCCACCCATCATGACGCTGGACGCCCCAGCGGCAATGGCTTTGGCGATGTCGCCGCTGTAACGAATGCCGCCGTCGGCAATCAAGGGGATGCCTGAGCCTTGCAGGGCTTGGGCCACGCCGTCGATGGCGGTGATTTGAGGCACGCCCACGCCGGCCACGATGCGGGTGGTGCAAATCGATCCAGGCCCAATGCCCACCTTGACGGCATCTGCGCCAGCCTGGGCCAAGGCCAGGGCGGCAGCGCCGGTGGCGATGTTGCCGCCCACCACATCGATGTGGGGGTAGTTTTGCTTGACCCAACGAACCCGGTCGATCACGCCCTTGCTGTGGCCATGGGCGGTATCGACCACGATCACATCCACACCCGCATGAACCAAGGCTTCCACGCGCTCTTCAGTGCCCACGCCCACGCCCACAGCCGCACCAACGCGCAGTCGCCCCGCTGAATCGCGGGCAGCGTTGGGGAAACTGGTTTGCTTGGTGATGTCTTTGACGGTGATCAAGCCCTTGAGCTCAAACGAGTCACTGACCACCAGCAAGCGCTCGAGCTTGTGTTTGTTGAGCAAGGCCTTGGCCTCTTGCGGCGTGACGCCTTCGGGCACGGTGATCAACTTGTCCAGCGGCGTCATGATTTCACGCACCTGAATGTCGTAACGCTGCTCAAAGCGCAAATCTCGCCCCGTGACGATACCAACCACTTGCTTGCCTTGGCAAACCGGAAAGCCCGAAATGCCCAATTGCTCGGACATGGCCATGACCTGTCTGACCGTGTGCTCAGGGGTGATGACCACTGGGTCGCGCAACACGCCACTTTCGTAGCGCTTCACTTTGGCCACTTCAGCGGCTTGTTGTTGGGCGCTGAGGTTTTTGTGGACGATGCCGATGCCGCCCTCTTGGGCAATGGCAATGGCCAGCCGGGCCTCAGTCACCGTGTCCATGGCCGCAGAGGCCAGGGGCAAATTGAGCTGAATGCGGCGCGAAAAAGGGGTGGAAAGCGAGGTGTCCTTGGGCAGGACTTCTGAGAAGGCGGGCACCAGCAACACATCGTCGAAGGTGAGCGCATTGCCTAAGAGGCGCATGGTTGGGCTCCAAAAGGTAAATTGTACCGACCCCCTCGAATGGGCCTGTATACCGATGGCAAGAATTTCTGACGGGGGCCTAATAGCCTGGCTTGGCGCCGGGGCGGCGGTTGGCAAACAATCCCGCCCCGCGCGTGCCTTGCTTGACGAAACGCTGGCGACGGGCTTCTTTGGGATCGACTTTCAGGGGGCGCAAGGCCTCCAATCTGTCGCCATCTTGCAGGGTTTGCGTGGGGGTGGTTTTGCGGCCCCAAATGGATGATTCCGGGCACTCTCCTCCTAAACCGCCCATGCCTGGAAACCAATCGCTGGCCAGCCAGGCTTGGTGCACGCTGGAACCCTTGGGCAATTGCATCACCACTTCGTGCACCACCCGAGATTCGGGCGAGAAGACCAATGTGACCTCAATCGTGGGCATAGACCTGCTCAGCGCGTTTGACAAAGGCATCGACCAAGGTGGCGGCGATGCGGTCGAACAAAGGGCCAATGAGCACGCCAAACATGCTGTCAAAGCTGTAATTGAGCTTCAAGTCCACCCGGCAAGCCCGCTCTTGACCCATGGGCTCAAACAACCACACGCCATCCAAGTGTTTGAAGGGGCCGTCGATCAGTTGCACCTGCACCTCGCGTCCCGGGGTGTGGACATTGCGCGTGGTGAAGCTTTTGTGCAAGCCCCCCAGAGCCATGCCAATCTCTGCGGTGACACCGTCTGCGTGGGAGATGACCACCCTGGCGCGGTCACACCACGGTAAAAACTGGGGGTAACTTGGCACATCGGTGACCAGGTCGAACATTTCTTGTGCGCTGAACCAAATCAAAACCGACTTGTGAATGGTTTTCATAGAATGGGTGATTGCACATCGGCGTTCATGGTCAGATTGTAAAGACCCGGAACGCCCCCATTGAGCCCCCATGTCCACCAAAGCCCCCAGCACAGCCCGCATCGCAGACAACAAGAAGGCCATCTTCAACTACTTCATTGAAGAGCGTTTTGAAGCAGGGATGGTGCTCGAAGGTTGGGAGGTGAAGTCGGTGCGCGAGGGCAAGGTGCAACTCACCGATGGTTATGTCGTCATCCGCAACGGCGAATTGTTCGTCATCGGTTGCCAGATCAACCCCCTGAACACCGCCTCCACCCATGTGCGGCCCGATTCGGTCAGGACCAAAAAACTGCTGCTGCAAAAAGACGAAATCAGGCGCTTGATTGGCAAGGTCGAACAAAAGGGATACACCCTGGTGCCGCTGAATTTGCATTGGAAAAACGGCAAGATCAAGTGCGAAATTGCTTTGGCCAAGGGCAAGGCCGACCACGACAAGCGCGACACCATCAAAGACCGCGAGGGCAAGCGAGAGGTCGAGCGCGCCATGAAGCAGCGCGTTCGATAGATCAAACTTTGGTTTTGCGCGGGCCTTTGACCCCTGGGCGCGGGGGCAAGCCCGTGTGCTGGGTCAGCAATTGGCCTGGTGCATCGGGCCTGGGCGTGCTGTTTTTGCGCCGGGCGCTGACATAGGCACCTTGGGTTTGCGGCTGAAAGCTGGGGATCAGGTGGTGCTTGCCATTGCCAATCAAGTCGCTGCGACCCATTGCCTTGAGCGCATCGCGCAACAAAGGCCAATTGTTCGCATCGTGGTAGCGCAAAAAGGCTTTGTGCAGCCGCCTGCGTTTGTCGCCGCGAACGATGTCCACACCTTCGCTATCACGCCCGATTTTGCGCAAAGGATTTTTGCCGCTGTGGTACATGGCCGTGGCCGTGGCCATCGGGCTGGGGTAAAAGGTTTGCACCTGATCGGCGCGGAAGCCATTTTTTTTCAGCCAGATGGCCAAGTGCATCATGTCTTCATCGCTGGTGCCTGGGTGAGCGGCAATGAAATAAGGAATCAGGTATTGCTTTTTGCCCGCCTCGGCGCTGTATTGGTCAAACAACTGCTTGAAGCGGTCGTAGCTTCCAATGCCAGGCTTCATCATTTTGGACAAAGGGCCAGACTGGGTGTGCTCGGGGGCAATCTTCAAATAACCGCCCACGTGGTGGGTGGCCAATTCGCGGATGTATTCCGGCGACTCGATGGCCAGGTCGTACCGCAAGCCTGAGCCAATCAGGATTTTCTTCACCCCTTTGATCGCCCTGGCCTTGCGGTACATCTGAATCAAGGGCTGGTGGCTGGTGTTGAGGTTGGAGCAAATGCCAGGATACACACAACTGGGTTTGCGACAAGCGGCTTCGATATCGGGAGTCTTGCAGCCAATGCGGTACATATTGGCCGTGGGACCGCCCAGGTCAGAAATGACACCCGTGAAACCCGTGACCTTGTCGCGAATGTCTTGGATCTCTTGCAGCACAGAGGCCTCGCTGCGGCTTTGAATGATGCGCCCCTCGTGTTCGGTGATGGAACAAAAGGTACACCCCCCAAAACAGCCGCGCATGATGTTGACGCTGAAGCGGATCATCTCCCAAGCAGGGATTTTGGTCGGACCATCGTGGCGACCTTGTTCGTCGGCATACACCGGATGGGGTGAGCGGGCATAAGGCAGGCCAAACACCAAATCCATTTCGGCCGTGGTCAATGGGATGGGCGGTGGCGTGATCCACACATCACGCGCCGTGGCACCCTCGCCATGGGCCTGCACCAGCGCGCGGGCGTTGCCAGGGTTGGTCTCCAGGTGCAAAACCCGGTTCGCATGGGCGTACAAAACCGGGTCGCTGCGCACTTGCTCAAAAGCGGGCAAACGAATCACGGTGCGCTCACGCGAGGACACCTTGGCCTTGGCTTTACCCAGCCAGCCGATGGGAACCATCATGGGCACGCCTGGCTCGACCTTGGGCGCTTGCGATGTCGCGGGTGCGGCGCCCTGTGAGGACATCTCGCAACTTTGCCCTTGGGCCGATGCTTGCTCGCTGATCATCAGGTACGGATTGAGGTGCGACTCCACCGGCCCTGGCCGGTCCACCTCGGTGGAGTTGATTTCAGTCCAATCGAGTGGAGTGTCGCGGCGCACAAAGGCCGTGCCGCGCACATCGATGATGTCTTGCACCGGCTCTTTGGCGGCCAAGCGATGCGCCACCTCCACGATGGCCCGCTCGGCGTTGCCGTACAACAGCAAATCACACTTGGCGTCGATCACGATAGAGCGTCGCACCTTGTCTTGCCAATAGTCGTAATGGGCGATGCGCCGCAGCGACCCTTCAATGCCGCCCATGATGATGGGCACATCTTTGAAGGCCTCTCGGCAGCGTTGGCTGTAAACAATGGCCGCACGGTCTGGTCGCTTGCCGGCCACGTCACCGGGTGTGTAGGCGTCGTCGCTGCGGATTTTTCGATCGGCCGTATAACGGTTGATCATGGAGTCCATGTTGCCCGCGGTGACCCCAAAAAACAAATTGGGTCGGCCCAAAGCGGCAAAAGGCTCGGCACTTTGCCAATCGGGCTGGGCAATGATGCCCACCCGAAAGCCTTGGTTTTCAAGCATCCGGCCAATCACCGCCATGCCAAAGCTGGGGTGGTCGACATAAGCGTCCCCCGTGACCAGCACGATGTCGCAACTGTCCCAGCCCAAATCGGCCATTTCGGCGCGGCTCATGGGTAGGAAGGGTGCGGTGCCAAAACGCGCAGCCCAGTGTTTTTTGTAACTGCTCAGGGCTTTGGCGGGACGGCTGAATTCGGATACATCCACGGGGAAAAGGGCCCAAATTGACAACAGGTGAGTGTAAGGCTTGCGCCGCTGTCGGGTTGGTGTGCCCCGCCATGGGCTCATGGGGTGTGTGGTGAAGCGCTGGGCTGGCTGGGGACTGTCACGCAGGTTCGATGGGCCCAAGGCCTGAGATGGCAAATGCCTATACTGCCCAGCGGTCTGAACCCGGTGGCCTCCGGTCCGCCGGTCAGGCCATGAACACCTTCAGATTTTCAAGAACACCATGAACAACCTCACCGCCCAACGGCTGACCGGCAAGGTCAGCATCATCACCGGCGCCGCCCAAGGCATTGGCCTGGCCACAGCCCTTGAATTTGCCAAAGAAGGGGCCACCGTGGTGGTCTGCGACGTGCGTCAATCGGGAGTGAACGAAGCCGTGGCCCAATGCAAAGCCTTGGGCGCGCAGGTCGCCGGTTGGGTGGTCGATGTGACCCAACGCGAGATGGTCGACGCCATGGTGCAAAACGCTTTGACCCAATTTGGGCACATCGATGTGTTGGTCAATAACGCGGGCATCACCCAGGATGCCCGGTTGCAAAAAATGACTTTGGAACAATTTGACCGGGTCATTGATGTCAACTTAAGAGGTGTTTTTCATTGCGCACAAGCCGTATCCGACCCCATGGTGGCCCAAGGCAGCGGCGTGATCCTCAATGCTTCTTCGGTGGTGGGTATTTATGGCAATTTTGGACAAACCAACTATGCGGCCAGCAAGTTTGGTGTGATTGGCTTTACCAAAACATGGGCCCGTGAATTGGGGCCCAAGGGCATCCGGGTCAATGCGGTGGCCCCAGGTTTCATTGAAACCCCTATTTTGGCCACCATGCCGGCCAAAGTGATCGATGAAATGCGCGATCGGGTGCCCTTGAAACGCCTTGGTCGGGCCGAAGACATTGCCCAGGTGTATGCCTTTTTGGCCAGCGACCAAGCGGCCTATGTCAATGGTGCGGTGATCGAGGTCTCGGGTGGCTTGACCGTATGACCGATCCGGTGAACCGGCCCCACTCATGCTGGGATCTGTTTTTGACTTTCACCTGGATGGCCTTGCAAGGCTTTGGCGGGGTGCAAGCGGTGGTCCAACGGATTTTGGTGGACCAAAAAAAATGGTTAACCCCCAAGGGTTTTTTAGAAGACTGGTCGGTGGCCCAAACCCTGCCAGGCCCGCACGTTGTCAATTTGACGTTGATGCTGGGCGACCGTTATTTTGGGGGGCGGGGAGCTCTGTGCGCCATCGCAGGCCTGATGCTGGCCCCTTGCACCTTGGTGCTGGGCTTTGCCGCCCTGTACCAAGGTTTGCATGAGTTGCCCGCAGTCCGCTCCATGTTGCACGCCATGGGATGTGTGGTGTCTGGGATGGTCATGGGCAACGCCTTGCGCTTGCTCCAGGGACTCAAGGGCAACCCCATGGGGCTGCCCCTGTGTTACGCCATCTTGTCCGTTGGCTTTGTGGTGGTGGCGGTGTGGCGCATCCCCTTGGCCTTGGCCTGGTTGATGGTAGGTGTGCCATCCAGTGTGTGGGCGTGGCGGTGCATGGTGCGACCCAAGGTGTTGCCATGAGCCTGAATGCAACAGACTGGCTGCACATGGTGCTCCATTTTTTGAGCTTGTCGCTGATCACCTTTGGCGGTGTGGTGGCGGCCGCACCCGACATGCACCGCTATTTGGTGGACCAACAGCATTGGCTCAGCGACCCTGAATTCAACTCCTCGATCACGCTGGCCCAAATCGCCCCGGGCCCCAACGTGCTGTTTGTGGCCATTTTGGGCTGGACCTTGGGGGTTCAGGCCGGCGGCGGTATGGACGCCGGCCCGGTGGCCTGGGCCTGGGGAGTACTGGCCGCTTTTTTGTGCTTATTGGGCATCCTGGGCCCGTCTGGCTGCCTCACGCTGGTGGTCAGCCGCTGGGGCTTGCGCTATCAAGAGCGGATCGGCGTGCGCGCCTTCAAAGCGGGCATGGCGCCTTTGTTGATTGCCCTGATGTTCTCGACCGGCTGGTTGTTGCTGCCCCCCATCCAAGCCGATGCACAACATGCCCCGGGGTTGTTGTTGACCGCCGTCTCGGTGCTGCTGATGTGGAAGACCCGCATCCATGTGCTGTGGCTGCTCGCCGCTGGCGCGGTGTTGGGCTTGCTCGGTTGGGTTTGACGCCCAAACCCGTTTGATGCCCTCAGGCTAGGTTGTGGTTGCGCTGCGTTGGCGCAGGCTTTCATACAGGCACACGCCGCTGGCCACCGAGACATTGAGGCTTTCCACCGCACCTTGCATGGGGATGCGCACCAATTGGTCACAGGTTTTGCGGGTCAACTGGCGCATGCCTTCACCTTCTGCCCCCAAGACCCAAGCCACAGGGCCCTTGAAATCGTTTTGGTAAATGGACGTGGGGGCATCGTCACTGGTGCCGACGATCCAAATGCCCCGCTCTTTGAGCTCGTTGAGGGTTCTGGCCAAGTTGGTGACCATGAAATAGGGCACGGTGTCGGCTGCGCCACTGGCCACTTTGGCGACGGTGGCATTGAGGCCTACGGCATGGTCTTTTGGCGCAATCACCGCATGGGCCCCGGCACCATCGGCCACCCGCAAACACGCGCCCAGGTTGTGCGGATCGGTCACCCCATCGAGCACCAACAACAACGGAATTTGATCGGCGCTCAACTGGTCCAAATGG
>CAMDJU010000124.1 GCA_945900695.1 Bordetella parapertussis
GCCATGGCGTCAAACGATGTCGACTGGGTGGCCTCGGTGATGACTTGCAAACTGCCGGTGTCTTGCAAGGGGAAAAAACCTTTGGGCACCCACAGGTACAAGGCCACGGTGCTGGCCAAGCTCAAACCGAACAGCGCCCACACACGGCCTGGTTTATCCAGCACGCGGCCCAAGCTGCGGCCATAGCGCTCGATCCAGACATCGATGCCCCTCCCCAGCGCCAGCGACCAAGCGCTGCTGTTTTGCGCCGATGGCGGCCGCAGCAAACGGGCGCACATCATGGGGGTCAGGGTCAGCGAGACCACGGCAGAAATCAAAATCGACACCGCCAAGGTGATGGCGAACTCATGGAACAAGCGACCCACCACATCGGCCATGAACAACAGTGGGATGAGCACGGCGATCAATGAAAACGTCAGCGAGATGATGGTGAAACCAATTTGGCGCGAACCACTCAGGGCAGCGGCCAATGCGGCCGCGCGCCAATCGCCCGCCTGCGCCTCGCCGTCTTTGGCGCGTTGCTCCAAGTGGCGGGCAATGTTTTCGATCATCACGATCGCGTCATCCACCACAAAGCCACTGGAAATCGTCAAGGCCATCAAGGTCAGGTTGTTGATCGAAAACCCCGCCAGGTACATCACCCCAAAGGTGCCCACCAGCGACAGCGGCACAGCCACACTGGGGATCAAGGTGGCGGCGGCGTTGCGCAAAAACAAAAAAATCACCATCACCACCAAGGCCACGGCCAGCATCAATTCAAACTGCACATCGCGCACCGAGGCGCGAATGGTCACCGTGCGGTCACTCATCACCTGCAAGTCCACCGAATCGGGCAACTCGGCGCGCAAGCGCGGCAACAAGGCCTGGATGCGATCGACGGTTTCAATCACATTGGCACCGGGCTGGCGCCGAATGTGCAAGACCACCGCCGGGGTTTGGTTGGCCCAAGCGGCCAAGCGACTGTTCTCGGGTGCCTCGATGATGTTGGCCACATCGCGCAAGCGCAAGGGGTTGCCATTGCGGTAGGCCAGCACCAATTGGCCATACTCCTGGGCCGAGCGGAGTTGGTCATTGGCATCGATGGTCGACGCCCGGTTGGGCCCATCCAAGCTGCCCTTGGCTTGGTTGACGTTGGCTTGGTTGATGGCCAGACGCACGTCTTCGAGAGAAAAACCTGCCGCTGCCAAAGCCACCGGGTTGGCCTGCACCCGCACCGAAGGCCGCTGACCGCCGGCAATGCTCACCAAGCCCACGCCCGAGACTTGCGACAAGCGCTGGGCGATGCGGTTTTCCACCATGTCGCTGACTTGGGTGATGGGGCGCGAGGGTGAGCTCAGGGCCAGGCTCAAGATGGGCGCATCGGCCGGGTTGACCTTGCTGTAGAGCGGCGGCATGGGCAAATCGGTGGGCAACAAATTGGCCCCCGCATTGATGGCCGCCTGCACCTGTTGCTCGGCCACATCGAGCGCCAAATCCAGCGAAAAGCGCAAGGTGATGATGGACGCCCCACCGGAGCTGACCGAGCTCATCAAGTCCAGGCCCGGCATTTGGCCAAACTGGCGCTCCAGGGGGGCGGTGATGGCCGAGGTGACCACCTCCGGGCTGGCCCCTGGGTACAGGGTAGAGACTTGGATGGTGGGGTAATCCACCTGCGGCAAGGCGGCGATGGGCAACCACCGGTAGGCCAAAGCGCCAGCGATCAGCATGGCCACCATCAGCAAAGAGGTGGCCACGGGGCGCAAGATGAACAGGCGCGAGAGGTTCACCACGGCCCCCCAGGTGTCGCCGCCACCCACCGCTGGCACAGCGCGGCGCTCATCAGGGATCCTGAGACTGGCGGCGCTCGCGCATGCGCTGGAAGAAGGCGCGGCGCTCTTCGGGCGACATGTTTTTCACCCGCTCTTGCACCTCGGGGGGCAAGCGGTCCATCCAGGCGGCACGCCCACCACCCGCACCGGGTGGCCCGCCACCTGGGGCGGGTGGTGCCCCCGCTGCGGGCGCTTCGGCCGCGGCTGCGGGTCGGTTATTGCCGGGTGCGGGTGCGGGCGCGGTCGAAGGGCCGGGGCCAGTGCTGGGCTTGGTTGGGTCTTTGGCGCCTGGTTCTTTGGCACCTGGAGCGGGGACCGCTCTTGGTGGGGCCGCCTTGACCACCTCCACTTTGCTGCCATCGCGCAAACGGTCGGCGCCATCGGTGACCACTTTGTCGCCCGCATTGATCGGCCCGCGAATGGCTTGCCAGTCGCCGTCTTGGGCGTCGAGCTGCACCACCTTGGTCAGCACCGAGTTGTCGGCTTGAACCACATACACGAAGGTGCCGGCGGCACCGCGTTGAATGGCCGCGCTGGGCACGGCCAAACTGTCTTTGAGGGTGTCCAATTCCAAGCGGATATTGGCAAATTGGTTGGGAAACAAGCTGCCATTGGCATTGGGGAAGCTGGCTTTCAGGCGCAAGGTGCCAGTGGCCAGGTCGATGGCGTTATCGGTGCTGCTCACCCGACCCTGGGCCAACATCTGTTTGGCCTCGCGGTCCCACACCTGCACCGGCAACACCTGGCCCGAGCGCAGCTTGCGCTGGATGAGTGGGACATGGATTTCAGGCACCGCAAACAGCACCGCCATCGGGTCGGTTTGGTTGATGCTGACAATGCCATTGGCGTCGCCCGCGCGCACCAAGCTGCCCAACTCGGTTTGCTTCAGTCCGAGCCGGCCCGAAATGGGGGCCACCACGCGGGTGTGGGTGAGCTGCAATTTGGCCGCATCCAATTGGGCCTGGTCGGACTGCACGGTGCCTTGCAACTGGCGCACCAAGGCCTGTTGCGATTCAACCTGTTGGCGTGCAATCGCGTCTTTTTCCAGCAAGCCTTGGTAACGCTGCAAATCCAGCTGGGCGTTGCGCAGTTGCGCCACATCGCGCGCCAGTTGGCCTTCGGCCTGGGCCAGTTGGGCCTGGGCATTGCGGTCATCGATCTCGGCCAACACATCGCCGGCACGCACCATTTGGCCCTCGGTGAATCGCAAGGCTTTGAGTTCGCCGTCGATCTTGGCGCGCACCACGGCCGTGTTCAATGCCGTCAAGGTGCCAATGGCTTGGATGGTTTGGCGCACGTCCATGCGCTCTACCTCGGCCACGCTCACGGCTTGGTTGCGGCCCCCACCAAAGCGCCCGCCCTTGGCACCACCCCCTTTGCCCTCGCCCTTCGTCTCGCCCGCCATGTCGGCGCTCATGGGCCGCCAGTAGAAATACCAAGTCCCCGAACCTGCCAAAGCCAGCGCCAGCAATGCAAAGGCCACATAGCGACCGACTTTTCGGGTGCGGCGCTGGTTTGACAAGGGTGACAAGCTCATGGGGGGCTGCAGGGATGGAATGTGGCCGATGTTAACCACTGGTCATGAAAACCATGGCACCAGTTGGCAGACCCCGTGGGGGGTACAGGGAATGGGTCAAAGCAGGCGGGATACCCCGGCCGCCAACAAGCTCAGCACCAGTGTGGTGGTGATGGGAAGGTACCAGTCGCGGCCAAAGAAGCGGAACTGAAGGTCCCCTGGCAAGCGACCAAAACCGATTTTTCGCAACCAAGGCATCAGGCCGTTGAACAAAATCAAGGCCAAAAAAATCACCAACAACCAGCGCCACATCAGTGCACCCCCAGGGCATGGGCCAGCTCGCGCCCGGTGGCTGGGCCTGGACCCAGGGAAGGTCCGTTGTGCTCACCTGTTTCAAAGCGCATGGGTGCGGTCTCCGTGCTCAAACCCCATGGGCGTCCAGGCCGGGCCACTGCCCAGCACCAGCACCTTGAACAACTCACCCATTTCATGCTCGTGCACCAAGGTCAGGGCGGTGTGGCGCTGACCAACGGAGAGCCCGTCAAGCAAAGGCAAGATGCCGCAGTTGAGCAAGTAGTTGGCTTGCGAGGTGTAGCCCAGCACCTGTAGGCCCGCATCTTGAGCGGCCAAGGCCAAGCCAGTGAAATTGACATGGGCGGTGATGTCTTTGAGGCCCACATCCGACAGCGGGTCGCTGTCGGCGCGGTGGGCGCGGTGGCACATCACGGTGCCCATGTGGCGCTGGGGATGGTAGTACTCGCTTTCGGGGAAACCGTAGTCCACCAATATCACCACCCCGGGGTGCGGGCTGCGCAACATGCGCTCGGCCAAGCTGTGCACAAAGGCCTCTGCCTGGGGGTGAACTTCGGTGAGGTAGTCGTGTTCACCGTCAATGTCCAACGGTGGCCTCAGCTCGCTGGGCCGGTCTTGCCAAGCCCAAACGCGTTCTGCGCCGGGTGCAGCGGCCACCACGCCGCGCTCATGCCATTGGCCTTGGCTGCGCTGCAGCAGTTGAACCGGCATGGCGTCGATGACCTCATTGCCGACCACCACACCGTCCACCACATCGGGCCACTCACTGAGCCACTGCACTTTGTGGGCATGGGCATGCAGCATGGCTTGTTGGCGCTCGCGCAAAGCGCCCGACAGCTCGATGATGGTGTAGCGCTGCACCGCATCGCCCAGGCCGTCGAGCAGTTGCAGCGCCAAGTCGCCGGAGCCGGCGCCAAACTCCCAGACGGCGTCGCAACCGCTGTGCTCCAAGGCTTGGCGCACCGGTTGGACCAGGGTGCGGCCAAACCAAGGGCCCAAGGTGGGGGCGGTGACAAAGTCGCTGCGCGTTGGATCTGTACCGATGAATCGGTCTTGTCGGCTGTAATAGCCCAGGCCTGGGGCATACAAGGCCAAGGCCATGAAGCGGTCAAAGCCCAACCAGCCGCCGGCACTGGCCATGGCGCGCTCGATCAGGCGCTGCAGCGCCGGTGTGGGTGGCGGAGAAAAAGGCGGTACATTCATGGCCTCTTCATCCTACCTTGTTGCCGCCTTCTGCCAGGGGCAAACGTTTTTTCACATGCACGATTGGGTTTTGGTCACAGGCGCCGCGCACCGGCTGGGTCGTGAAATGGCCTTGGCTTTCGCACGCAGCAGTTGGAGCGTGCTGTGCCATTACCAGCACTCCAAGGCCGCGGCAGAGGAATTGGTGCGTGAATTAACCACTTTGGGCGTGTCCGCAGCGGCCGTGGGCGGCGCACTGGACACCGCCGAAGCGGTGGCCCAGGTGTTTGAACAGGCTCTTGCCCATGCCGGTCCCAGCTTGCGTTGCATTGTCAACAACGCATCTTTGTTCGAGCCCGACAGCGGGCGCGACTTCAGCGACGAGATGGCGCTGCAACAACTGCGGGTGAACCTGCTCGCGCCCATGCACATGGGCCAGCACCTGGCGCGCTTGCACGCCCACAGCCCGGCGGGACACGCCAGCATGGTGCATGTGCTGGACCAAAAGGTGTTCAACCTCAACCCCGACTATTTTTCCTACACCTTGTCCAAGTTGGGCCTGGAGCGTGCGGTCAAATTGCAAGCCCAAAGCCTGGCCCCCCAGCTGCGAGTGAATGCCGTAGCCCCAGGCTTGATGTACCTCAGTGGCCCCCAAACCCAGGCCAACTTCGACATCGCCGCCCAAGCCAATTTGCTGCGCCGCCCCATTGACCCCAAAGATGTGGCCCAAGCGGCGCTGTTTTTGGCCAACACCGCCTCCATCACCGGCACCTGCATCCAAGTCGATAACGGCCAACACCTCGTGCCCTTGGCGCGCGATGTGCTGTTTGTGGTCGATGAGTTGCTCCAAACCAAACCATGACACCCTTTCTGCTGCAACACCACCGGCGCTTGTTTTTACGCGGCCTGCAAGTGCAAGCGCGCATCGGCATTCATGACTTTGAGCAACTCGCGCCACAGCGCTTGCTCATTGATGTGGATCTGTATGTTTCCCTGACAGACACCCAAGCGGTCAACGACCAATTGGATGAAGTGGTGGACTACGACTTTGTGCGCCAAGTGGTGCACCAGCGCGTGGCCCAGGGCCACATTGGTTTGCAAGAGACCTTGTGCGATGACATCATGGCGGCCTTGTTGGCCCACCCCGGGGTCCTGGCGGCCCAGGTGTCCACCCGCAAGCCCGATGTCTACCCCGACTGCGAGGCCGTGGGGGTGGAAATTTTCCGCGCCAAGCCCGGCGTTTTGTGAGGCACTGACATGGCCAGCAAAGGCACCCAAACCCTGAGCCTGACCGGGCTGCGCTTTGACGCCAACTTAGGCATCTTGCCGCAAGAGCAGCATGCGCCCCAACCCATTCAGGTCGACGCCGAACTCAACCTGGGCTCACAACCACTGATGCCGCGCGACGATGACATCACCCATGTGCTGGACTACCGCAAGGTGCGCAGCATCATCATCGCCGAGTGCACGGCCGAGCATGTGAATTTGCTCGAGAGCTTGATTGGCAAGCTGGCGTCGCGCCTGATGGGCTTGCCCGGCGTTTTGGGGGTGCGGGTCAAGATCGCCAAACTGGCGATCTTTGACGACTGTGAGGTCGCCATCCACATGGAAACCGGGCAGTGGTGAAACGCTGAGCCAGGCCAGCACCCGCTGACCTGCGCGAGCCGCACAGCACATTGGCACTGCCCATGCGCCTCTAGATTTTCAAGCGCTTCTGAACGGCATCACACCCAGGCTTGGATCACGTAGTCGTAGGCGCCTTGGGCGTTGGCCATGTCCACCCGCTGCAGCTTGATCTTCCAGTCGCTGCCCACGCGCACCAAGCTGTGGCGGTAACTGCCGGCAAAGTGGCGCACGTTGTCGCGGCGCAACTCCAGCATGTGAAAGCGTGAATAAACTTCCAGCGCGTCTTTTTCCACATGCTCAATCATCACATTGCCCACGAGGTGGTTGGTCGACCAATTGGCCGCTTGCGACCAGGCATTGGGGTGTTGCAAGCGACCCATGCGCACCTCCATGAGCAGCGGGTCCTCGGCAAAGATCGATGCTTGGCTGGCCCAGTCGGTTTGATCGGGGTTGGACGGCATCCAATACACCCCGTCATCGCTGAACAAGGCGATCCAATCGGCCCAGCACTTGGCGTCGAGCATGGCGGCTTGGCGAAACAACAAGGTTTGCACTTGGTGCATCAGCGCGGGATCGATGGCGGCTGCGGTTTGCGGCACATAGCCTTGGGCGGGCACGCGGGCGCGGCCCATGTGGTCGGGGGCGATCGATTCGGCTCCCGTCATGGAGTGCACCGCCTCGATGATGACGCCGCTGCCCAGGGCTTGCTGGGTGGTGATATTGGTTTGGCTCATGTGGTGTGCTCCCTCAAGCGACGCTGACCGCGGGTTGGACCGCGGGACGGATATAAGCCTGCCAGGCTTTGAACTGGTTGCGCATCACAACCTCAGAGGTGCCGTTGTTGGAGTAGGACACGCCGTTGGTCTCGGTGTCCCCACCCATGTTGCGGTGAAAACTGACCCATTCGCCGCCCTTGGACTGCAAGCCCCATTGGCCACGGGTCCAGTTCTCCAAGTCATCGGCATTGATCATGGTCGCTGGCGAGTTGACCAGGTTGAAGTACCACAGCGCGCGGCGGTAAATCGCCTCGGGCGCACCCTTGAGCCTGAAGTGCCAAATCTCCGACAAGGTTTTGTCCGGCGCGATGGGTCGCAAACAACGCAACTGCTGCAAGGGCGACTGCACCGACAAGTACGGGTAAATGAGCACGTGGTGGATGCTGCGCGAGAGGTATTCCTCGGCCTTTTCTTCACCATAGGCTTTTTTCAGCAAGCCCTCGTATTCCACGGTGTCGGGGTCGGTGGGGCG
>CAMDJU010000125.1 GCA_945900695.1 Bordetella parapertussis
GCTCCACCCCCTTGGACTTGAGGATGTTTTTGGCCCGAACACAGTAAGGGCAAACCGCGGTGGTGTACATCTTGATGGGGGGCATGGGGTTCCTTTCAGGTCACGGGCAGATTTATCAGCCAATAGGCCATTGGCTGGCCGAGGGTATCAGGCCTTTTCGGTGGGCATATTGGCGTCACGCCAAGCTTTGAGGCCGCCCTGCAAACAAAACACTTGCTCATAGCCGAGTTTTTTGGCGCTGGACGCAGCGCGCTGGGCGCGCTGGCCGCTGGCGCAAACCATCAACAAGGGGGTGGCTTTGTTCTTGGACACCTGGGGCAACTGCGCCTCCAATTGCTCCAAACCCAGGTTGTGGGCGGCCACGATGTGACCGGTTGCAAACTCTTCAGGGGAGCACACATCAATGACCACGGCTTTCTCGCGGTTGATTTTGAACACCGCGTCATTGACGCTCAAACCCGGTGCGCTCACGCTTTGCAAGGTGGGCAACAACAGCAAAAGGCCAGAGGTCAGCGCGATGCTGATGAGCATCCAATTGTCGGCAATGAAGGTCAACGGGTGTCCTGTTCTGTGGGGGTGAAAAACAGCTATTCTAAAATCACCCGCTTTGCCCTGCCCTCAGCCCCCTCAAAAGACCATGTACAAGCTTGTCCTACTTCGCCACGGCGAATCCACTTGGAATCTGGAAAACCGCTTCACCGGTTGGACCGATGTTGACCTCACCCCCACGGGGGTGACCCAGGCCCAGGCCGCCGGCCAGCTGCTCAAAGCCGAGGGTTTTGAGTTTGATGTGGCCTACACCAGCGTGCTCAAACGCGCCATCCACACCCTGTGGCATTGCCTGGACGGCATGGACCGCCAATGGCTGCCGGTGACCCACAGCTGGCGTTTGAACGAGCGCCACTACGGGGCGCTGCAAGGCCTGAACAAGGCCGACATGGCCAAGCAATATGGCGCCGAGCAGGTGCTGATTTGGCGCCGCAGCTACGACACACCGCCTCCGGCGCTGAGTGAGAGCGACCCGCGCAGCGAGCGTGGCGACCTGCGCTACGCACAGCTGCCCACCGATCAAGTGCCGCTGACCGAGTGCTTGCAAGACACCGTGGCGCGGGTGTTGCCGTTTTGGAACGAGTCCATCGCCCCCGCCATCCTGTCGGGGCAGCGGGTGCTGGTGGCCGCCCATGGCAATTCCATCCGGGCCATGGTGAAATACCTGGATCAAGTCTCAGAACAAGACATCGTGGGCCTGAACATCCCCAACGGCATCCCCTTGGTGTACGAACTCGACGCCCAATTGCGCCCCTTGGGGCACCGCTATTTGGGCGACCCCGAAGCGGCAGCCAAAGCCGCCGCAGCGGTGGCCCAACAGGGCCGGGCTTGATGCCACAGCCCCAAGGCAACATGGCGGGTCGGGTCTTGCCCGAGCTTGGCAGCGCACGGTCCCCGTGCCCGTTGTATATTGCACGCTTATTCATTCGCAGCTGCGGCAGGACAACATGGGTCAAAAACTGAAAATCGTGAGCTGGGTCTCGATTGGTGCCTTGGTGGGTTCCCTGACCACCTTGTCTCTGCATTCGGGTGCCCGCAGCGCCATGTCTCCCCTGCCCCTAGAGGAGTTGCAGCAACTGGCCGCCGTGTTCAGCATGGTCAAGAGCGATTACGTTGAAGCGGTGGATGACAAAAAACTGATCTCTGACGCGATCGCCGGCATGGTGTCCAGCTTAGATCCCCATTCACAATACTTTGACAAAAAATCCTACAAAGAGTTTCGCGAAGGCACGGCCGGCAGGTTTGTCGGTGTGGGCATCGAAATCACCCAAGAAGACGGACTGGTCAAGGTGGTCTCCCCCATCGAAGGCTCTCCAGCTGACCGGGGCGGCATCAAATCTGGCGACCTGATCACCAAGGTGGACGAAACCGCGGTGCGCGGCCTGAGCCTGAACGAAGCCGTCAAACGCATGCGCGGCGAGCCCCGCACCAAAGTGGTTTTGACCATCTTCCGCAAGTCCGAAAACCGCACATTCCCTGTCACCATCGTGCGCGAAGAGATCAAAGTGGTGAGCGTCAAAGGCAAACCCATTGAGCCCGGTTACGGTTGGGTGCGGCTGACCCAGTTCCAAGAGCGCACGGTCGAGGACATGGTCAGAAAGTTGGAAGACATTTACAACCAAGATCCACAACTCAAAGGCTTGGTGCTGGACTTGCGCAACGACCCCGGCGGTTTGCTTGATGCGGCGGTGGCGGTGTCGGCTGTTTTCTTGCCTGAGGATGTGACCGTGGTGTCCACCAACGGACAATTGGAAGAAAGCAAATACATCTACAAAGCCTCGCCAAAGTTCTATTTGCGCCGTGGGGCCGACCCGGTGCGGCGCTTGACAGAAACGACCAAGGGCATTTACAAAAAGATACCGCTGGTGGTGTTGGTCAATGAAGGATCGGCCTCGGCCAGCGAAATCGTGGCTGGCGCTTTGCAAGACCACAAACGCGCCACCGTGATGGGCAGCCAAACCTTTGGCAAAGGCTCGGTGCAAACCGTGCGCCAACTGGGCCCCGACACGGCCCTCAAAATCACCACTGCGCGCTACTACACCCCCAGCGGGCGCTCGATCCAAGCCAAAGGCATCATGCCCGATGTGTTGATCGATGACACCTTGGAGGGCAGCCCTTACGCCGTTTTGCGCACCCGCGAAGCCGACCTGGAAAAACACCTCAACAGCGGCCAAGGCGCTGAGGTGAAAGACCCGGCGCGTGAAAAGGCCCGCGAGGCGGCCCTCAAGCGCTTGGAGGAAGAATCCAAAAAGCCCAACAGCGAGCGCCGCCCGCCTGAGTTGGGCAGCGCGGAGGACTTTCCGCTGCAACAAGCCATCAACCAACTCAAAGGTCGCCCAGTGGTGGTCAGCAAGACCCAAACCGAACGCCCTGCCGAGAAAAAGGAGCAATGACCGACGACCAGTTGCTGCGCTACTCTCGCCACATCTTGCTCGATGAGGTGGGTGTAGAAGGCCAGCAACGGTGGCTAGCTGCCCATGCCCTGGTGATTGGTGCCGGGGGTTTGGGCTCCCCGGTGGCCTTGTATTTGGCCGCCAGCGGGGTCGGCCACATCACCGTGGTGGACCATGACAGCGTGGACCTGACCAATTTGCAGCGCCAAATTGCCCACACCACAGCCCGCGTGGGCCAAACCAAAGCCAACTCAGCTGCGACGGCCATGCAAGCCCTCAACCCCGATGTGCAGGTGCACGCCTTGACCGAGCGGGCCGATGCGCTATTGCTCAACGCCTTGGTGGCGCAAAGCCAGGTGGTGATCGATTGCTGCGATAACTTTGAAACCCGCCAAGCGGTGAATGCCGCCTGCGTGCAACACCGTGTCCCGCTGGTCTCAGGCGCGGTGATCCGCTGGGATGGCCAGGTGACGGTGTTTGACGCCCGCGCCAGCGACTCACCCTGCTACGCCTGCGTGTTTGCGCCGGACCAACCGCCGCCCGAAGTGCAATGCGCCACCATGGGCGTGCTGGCCCCCTTGGTGGGGGTGATTGGCAGTGTGCAAGCCACTGAGGCCCTCAAACTGCTCGCGGGCGTGGGCTCCAGCTTGATGGGTCGCTTGCAAATGCTGGATGGTCGGCACATGGCTTGGAGCGAATTGCGCTTGCTGCGCCAGCCCGATTGCCCGGTGTGCGGCAGCAGCCACACACACTGAGCAGCTGTCACCTCATGGGCACGGACCATGGCGTTGTCGAAACTCGCGCGGGCGCATGGCTTGGGGTTGGCCAAACAAGCCCAGGCGGTTGATGGCGGCTTGTTGCTGCTGAAACACGTAAGGTCCAGGGTCGCGGCGAAATTGGTATGACCAGGCATGGCCTTGCGCCACCAAACGCGCGCCCACGTCTTCACCGTTGACAAACACGTTGGCCAACCAGCGGCCATGGTCATCCACATCATTCAATTGAATGGTCACTCGCTGGCCCCACACCAGCCGGGCCAAGGCCTCGCGCGACTGCATGCCCCAGGCTTGGCACACCTCGGGGGCGTCAATGCCTTTGATGCGCAACTTCTGGCTGGCTCCGCCCTGGGCGGGTTGCACATGCAAGGTGTCGCCATCGACCACTTTGGTGACCCAGCCCACCCATTGCGATGCGGGCTTGGCAAGGGCTGCGGTCTGCGCCAAGGGTTTCAGGGGTGGGGCCCCGCCATCGGCCAAAGCCACTGGCGCTGCGGCCAGCGCCCACCAAGGCCAACACAGCCACAGGCGCAACAGGCCCCAGGCCCGGCCAAAGATCGGCAGATGTTGCAAATGACCCATGGTGCGCGGCCCAGTCTCCCTGTTGATCGAGTCAGTTTTGGTCAAGGCTGCGGGGCCGGCCAGGGGGCAGTGACGATCCACCCCTCTAAGGGGTCGAGCTGAGCGGGCAAGCCACACAAAGCGTCGCCTTGGGCGCGGCGCTGCGCGGCCCAGGCCGCTTGCATCAAACACAACACCGCGTCCAAGCTGTCTCCACTGGCGTCTTGCACCAAAGCGTCTCGTTGGGCATGGCTGAGCACCAAGCGCATCTCCAAGGCCTGGCCCATCTCCATGGTATGGATCAGGTCCTTGCGCGCGATCAAACGCTCGGGGGTTTGTTTGGCGCGGTCATCGCTTTTGTAACTGCGCCCACCCAACACCGCACGGGCCAGCAAACCCGGATAAGCCTCCAAGGCGACGCGGCGCGTGTCTCCAGCATGCAAACCTGGGAAATGCACCCCAGCTTGGATCAACACCGGCACGCCCGCGTGCAGCATGAAGGCCACCGGTGGGTTGACCCATTTCATCGACGGGCTCGAACCCGCAGGGCCATCGGTGGCGCGGTGAGCGAACTTTTGGCCCACGGGCCTGGCATCGCAAAAGGCTTTGAAGGTGGCGCGAATTTGCGCGCGGTCCAAGGACGCGTAGTGATCCATGCAAGCACGCCAAGTTTGGGGCCAATTCAACTGTGCCACCAACGCACGCGGCAAGCCAAACGGCAAATCAAAGCCACCGACCCATTCGGCTTCTTGCGCCATCACCTGGCCCCATTCGGTCAGGCTGTCACAGCGTTGCAAGCGCTCCAGGTGCACACGGGCACCTTGGCAGCGACCCCAGGCCAACACAATGGGTTTTCGTCGGGTCGGGCTGCTGCTGAAGTCGCAGCCCAGCAAGGCCACCATGTCCGGGTCAGCCGCGCCCAATGATGGATGCGGTGGCCATCAACTCTTCCAGCAAAGCCAGCGACACGCCGCCAGAGACGGCATAAGGGTCGAGGTCGTGGGTTTCAGAGTACTTCAGAACAATCGAGGTGTTCAAGCGCGTGAGGTTGACTTGGCCCATGGTCCACCCCCCAAAGCGGCGCTCTTTGATTTCTTCGTACAACAAGATCACCACATCGCGGTGGCGCTCATCGTTGGCGATTTGGTGATACAAGGCGTTGACCTGGTTGCGCCCACCCTCCAAGGCCTGCAAATAAATGCCGCCGCCATAGCACAAGATGCCGGTGATGCCGTTGGACAAATTGTGTTCGCGCGAAGACGCCAAGATGGAATCAGTGGGACTGCCGCTGTCGGGGTTGACGGAGCGGCTGACATAAATCATTCGAACCAGCATGGGGTCAATCCTTTTGTGGGATGAGAGACAAAAATTCGCGGCGCAAATTCGGGTCTTTCAAAAAAGCCCCGCGCATGACCGAGTTGATCATGCGGCTGTTCATGTCTTTGACGCCGCGCCAAGCCATGCAAAAGTGGGTCGCCTCCATGACGATGGCCAGACCATCGGGTTGGGTTTTGACCTGAATGAGATCGGCCAACTGGACCACGGCTTCTTCTTGGATTTGCGGCCTCCCCATCACCCACTCGGCCAAGCGGGCGTATTTGGACAGGCCAATCACATTGGTGTGCTCATTGGGCAGCACGCCGATCCAAATTTTGCCGATCACGGGACAAAAGTGGTGGCTGCAAGCGCTGCGCACGGTGATAGGGCCCACGATCATCAACTCATTGAGGTGCTCAGCGTTGGGGAATTCGGTCACCGTGGGCGAGGCCACATAGCGGCCGCGAAACACTTCGTTGATGTACATCTTGGCCACCCGCCGCGCTGTGTTACCGGTGTTGTGGTCGTTGTTGGTGTCAATCACCAGCGAGTCCAGCACGCCCTGCATCTTGATTTCCACTTCGTCGAGCAAGGCCTCCAAGTCGCCAGGCTCTAAGAAATCGGCAATATTGTCATTGGAGTGGTAACGCTTTCGCGCAGCTGCCAAGCGCTCGCGAATTTTGACGGACATGGGCGTTCCCACATCGCTTGGAGTGACGCTGGACGCTTCTGGAATGGGCTTCAACATGATCAGATGGTATCAGCCAAGCCATGCCCCTGAAAGGGGGGATGGCTTGACTTCAGTAGCGCTTGCCACTGATGAAAATAGCCAAGCGCAACAGGCCCGCAGAAATGGCGTCCAAGGTGCTTTCTACCCACCCCCGGTGGGCATGGTCAACCGCCTGGACTTGGCGCGCCCCCTCGTCCAAAACCTGCGACAGGCGAAGCTTCAGCACCCGCGCCAATTCTGGATCGCGGGCCACCACATTGGCTTCGCGCGCCAGCAAAAGGCTCAACGGGTCGAGATTGGATGAACCCACCGTCACCCATTGCGCATCGATCACCGCCACTTTGGCGTGCATGAAGCTGGCGTGGTATTCAAAGATGCACACGCCTGCGGCCAACAAGGGGCCATACAAATGGCGGGCTGAGCGGTACGGCACCACATGGTCGTAATGGCCTTGAACCAAGATGGTGATGCGCACCCCGCGCTGGGCCGCCGCCAATAAGGCACGGCGCAAACGCGCACCGGGGTAAAAGTAGGCATTGGCTATCCACACCTCGTTCCTGGCGCGGCCCAGGGCATGCAGGTAATGGCGTTCGATGCGCGTGCGGTGGCGCAAGTTGTCGCGCAACACCAAGCGCCAACGGCCCGTGGTCAGGCGTTGGCGATCCGTGGCCACTTCTTTCAGGGCGTCGACAGCGGCCGACAACTTGCTCTCGCGCCAATCGCGCACCGCTTGGATGCGCCACCACAGTTGGCGCATGGTGTGGCGCACATCCCCCACCAACGGCCCCTTCAAGCGCACCGCGAAATCCAATCGTGGTTGGCGCAATGTTGCCTTTTCATGGCCCTCATAAAAGTCATCCAGCACATTGATGCCGCCGCAAAACGCCACTTCGCCATCGACCACGCAGAGTTTGCGGTGCAAGCGCCGCCAGCGGCTGGGCACCAACAGCCCCAAGGGCGCCACCGGCTCGAAGGTTTGCCATTGAACACCCGCTTGCGCCAAGCGTTGCTGCCACACCAAGGGCACATGGGGGGTGCCCACCCCGTCCACCACCACACAGGTGGGTACCCCCCGAAGAGCGGCACGCTCCAAGGCCTGCGCCACATCGGCTGCCGCGCCATGGAAGTCAAAAATATAGGTTTCCAAATGGATTTCATGCTGTGCCCCATCCATCGCTTGGATCAAGGCCGGAAAAAAGGCACGACTGCCTTCGAGCAAGGTGATTTGCGCGGTGGTCGGGCCTGGGTTCATTTCAGAAGGCAAATTCAGCGGTCAATGGCAGGTGGTCTGACATGCGTGCCCAGATCGCGCCGTGCGGGGTGTGGCTGCTCACGGGCCGCAAGCC
>CAMDJU010000126.1 GCA_945900695.1 Bordetella parapertussis
AGAAACGTTGATCGCTGCGGTCGTTTTATCCGTGGCATACCTCCACCCAGTTGGTGCCCAAACCCCACCCTGGCCCACCAAACCCATCACCCTGATCGTCACCTACCCACCCGGCGGCGGGGCCGATGCCATGGCGCGCTTGGTGGCGCCCAAGATGGCCGAGGTGCTGGGACAAAACGTGGTGGTGGAAAACCGCCCCGGTGCCAGCGGTCAAATTGGGGCCAACGCAGTGGCCAAGGCCACGCCCGATGGCTACACCTTGATGCTGGATGCTTCGTCGTTTGCGGTGAACCCGGCTTTGTTTCCCAAACTGCCTTATGACAGCAGCAAGGCCTTCAAACCCATTGGGGTGATGGCTCTGTTTCCAAATGTGGTGTTGGTCAACGCGCAGGTACCAGCCAAAAACATCGCTGAGTTGATTGCCTTGGCCAAGTCGCGCAAGGACGCCATCGCCTACGCCTCATCTGGCAATGGCTCTGCCCAACATTTGGCCGGGGCTTTGTTTGAATCGGCCGCCAGCGTGGACATGGTGCACATTCCCTACAAAGGGGGTGGACCAGCGCTCAACGATGTGATTGGCGGCCAGGTGCCCCTGTTTTTTGGTAACCTGGCTTCGACCTTGCAGCATGTGCAAGCTGGCAAACTGCGTGCCCTGGCCGTCACTTCAGGCAAACGGGCCACGGCTTTGCCCGATGTGCCCACCCTGGCCGAGGCCGGCGTGAGCGGCAGTGAGATCCACGAGTGGAACGCCATCTTCGCGCCGGCTGGCACCCCTGACGCGGTGGTGGAGAAACTCTCAGACGCCTTGATCAAGGCGATGGACACACCCGAGGTCAAAGCGCGCATCGCCCAATTGGGGGGGGACGTGCAAAAAGGCGGCACCAAGGCGGCCCAAGAATTCATTCAAGCCCAAATGGCCTTGTGGGCCCGGGTGGTCAAGGGCAAAGGGATCGTGGTGGAGTGACCGACTAGAAGCGCCGCCGCCAACCCAAGGCAAAAAAATCCTCGCCATTGGCACCATAGTTGTTCATCAAGTCATAAATGGTGCAGCGGTGGTGCAGCCGTGCAAACCATTCAGACCGGGGATTTCGGGGTGCTGTGGCCGTGAGTTCCAACATCAAAAAATTCAATGTGCGACTGCCTTGATCATTGACGCCCCGCTCCAAGGGGCTGATGATGTTCGTGTATGAAATCCCCAGTGGTCCCGCACGCACATCAACGGCCAATGTGTCTCTGCCAGGCAGGCCACTCCAGCGCAACACCGGGGCTACGGCCACTTCACTGAGGGTTGCTTGCCCCCATTGTTGGCCCAGCATGGCGTCCAACTCCAACTCGAGGGGCCAATTCTGGGCACGCCATAAACGTTTGCTGGCGGTCACCGCCAAGATGTAATGGTCTTTGAATTCGCTGCGGCCCACCAAAAAACTGGCAGGCTCTTGGTTGTGGTATTTGCCCGCATACAAACCCATGCTCCAGCCACTGTCCAAAGCCCAAGCGGGCAAAGCCAACAAGCCTGCGCACAAGGCCCATCCCAAAGTGCGCGTCAAGGGTTGCAATGTCTGGCAGCGTCGGCGATTGGTAAATAAAAGGGCAAGCATGGGATATCAAAAGGTAGAAAGAATTTTCTGGCGCAAGGCCGCATCGATGGTGGGCTTGATGCCAAACCAGGCCTCAAAGGCCGGCACAGCTTGGTTGAGCAACATGCCCAGGCCGTTGATAGCGACATGGCCACGGGCTTTGGCGGCTTTGATCAAGGGCGTCTCCAAGGGCACGTAGATCAAATCGCTGACCAAGGCCGTGCGGGGCAAATCGTCCAGCACCAAGTCCAAGGGCGGTTGGTCATACATGCCTTGGTTGGTGGTGTTGATCAGCATGGCCGCCCCGGCCAAGGCGGCATGGCGATCGGACCAATCGTGCACTTTCACCACCGCGGGGTTGAGCGCCGCCAATTCTTGGGCTTTGTCGCGGGTGCGGTTGAGCAAGCGAATTTCAAGCGCACCGGCATCGATCAAGGCCATGATGACCGCTCGAGCCGCACCGCCAGCACCCAACAAGGTGATGGGGCCCGCATCGGCACGCCAATCGGGTTTGTCGTCCCGGATGCTTTGCAAATAACCATAGCCGTCGTTGTTGTGGCCATGCAAGCTGCCATCGGCTTGGACCACGATGCAGTTGATGGCACCCACGCGATGGGCCATGGGGGTCAGGTGGTCCATCAGCGCCATCGCCTTGACCTTGTGCGGCAAGGTGATGTTGCAACCCGCCAGCCCCAATGCCGATAAACCTCGGATGGCAGATTCCACTTGGTCAATCTGGACCGGAAAGTGACCATAAGCGGCCTTGATGCCGTACAGGGCGATCCAGTGGTTGTGGATGATGGGCGAGCGCGATTGGAAAATGGGCATGCCCATCACACCGGCCAATTTGAATCGGTTGCTGTCAGACATGGTCAAGTGCCGTCATAAATAAGAACGCGTGCGCATCATTTCCAAAACTGCTTGCTGGCAATGCGCGCGCCTTCGGCCATGGCGGCGAGTTTGGCCCACACCACATCGGGGTCCACCGCCGCCTGACCCACCCACGTGCCGTAGCCACAATCGCTGCCCGCGATCACGTTTTCACGGCCCACCAAGTGGGCGTAACGCGCGATGCGCTGCGCGATCAACTCAGGGTGCTCGATGAAATTGGTTTTTGACTCCAGCACACCGGGGATCAGCACCTTGCCCTCGGGCAATTTGACACTCTCAAACAAGGTCCACTCATGGGCATGGCGCGGGTTGGCCGCCTCAAAAGAAATGGCATGCGGCTTGGCTTTGAACACGATGTCAATGATGGAGGAGAAATCGACATCGCAATGGTGCGGCCCCTCATAGTTGCCCCAACACACGTGCATGCGCAACTGCTCAGCAGGAATGTTGGCCAGCGCATGGTTCAAGGCCTCGACATGCATGTGGGCGCGCTTGCGAAATTCGGGCAAGGGCAAGTCAGCATATTGGATGTGCCGCCCCATGGCCAAATCGGGGCAGTCAATTTGCAGCACGATGCCGGCCTTGGCCACGCTTTCGTATTCATGACGCATCACCTCTGCGATGGCGAACAAATAGGTTTCGTGGTCTTTGTAATGGTCATTGCGAAAAAACAGCGACACCACGCCAGGGGAAGCCGCGCTCATGAACATTTCCTGTGCCGATGATTGGTGGGGAACCAGGTCAAAGGCAGCGGACAGGTTTTGAGCGTCGATGTGCGCGGCTTGCGCATCGACCAAGGTGATGGGGGCATTGCACGCTGGCGTTTTGCGCCGTGAACGGCCTGGGTCGCCAAACACCTTGCGCTCCAGCACGGGAAAGTCGGCCAAGTCTTGATAGACAAAACTGTTGCCTGTACCGCCAAACCCACCCAAACGGTCTTTGATGTAAGTGGCATAACTGGGCTTGCTCATCTCGCCGTCGTTGACCAAGTCCACGCCCGCCTTGGCCTGCAAGCCCACCACCTCAGCCACCGCTTGGCGAATGCGCGCTTGCAGGGCCTGCGTGTCCACAGGAACGCCGCTCTCTTTGGCAAACATCATCTGGATCAGGTCATCGGGCCGAGGCAAGCTGCCGGTGTGGGTGGTCAAAAATCTGTCTGTGCTGCGCTTCATGCGGATGCCTTGCGTGGATGAAATGGTACCTATTGTGCCGCCTCCCAAGTACTCAACCACCGCCCCAACCGGACATGCCCTCACCTTTTTTCGGTTTTGGCATGGGGTTGGGATATATCGCGTTGTATTGCTTTTTGCGAATCATCTGCAAGCATTCGCCTCGCAAATGGGCGGCCTTGATTTTTTCGCAGGTATAGGAATTGGGCTGCACCTTGGCCTGGCACATCAAGCGAACATCAGCCACTTTGACGTCTTCGCAAAAACGCGGGTTGTTTTGCTGCACGGCATTGCATGTCACGTGCTCATCACCCTTGAGGGCGCTGCAGTCTTGCCCCCAACCAGACACGAACCATGCACTTGCGAGCAATGCCCAAACATGACGCATGATGTTTCCTTGTGATGCAGCACCCAACATACGCTGTTGGGGCCCACATACAAGGGTTCAAACCCTTGTGCGGAGACGCACGTTAGGGCCGCCGTGTCAGTGGTTGGCGGCCTGCAATGCAGCAGCTTGTGCGCGCATCCACTCTTCACGGCTGGCAAAGGTTTGCTGATCCTGGATCAGCGCCTGGGTAAAGGCTTCAATCTCAGCGTCGGGCAAACTCAAATCAAACGGTCGGCCATGCGGCTGCGCCACATGCCATGGGGTGTCCAAATAGGCCTCCAGCCCATTGCCCTCGGGGTCGCTGGCGTAAATGGACCAGGCATTGCCATGGGTGATGGGCGCGATGTCGCTCACCCCTTGGGCGCGCATCTTGGCGTCAATGCGGCGCAGTTCGTCCAAGGTTTGCACATAAAAAGACAACTGAAACACCACGCTGGGGCCACTGGCGGGGTCTTTGCCGTCGATCAACACAACTTGGTGGTGGGCATCGGCGGCCGCACTCATGAAGACGATGTTGCGGTTTCCCAAACGAGGCACTTGACCGCGGTCGGTGACCAGCAAGTCAAACACATCGGCGTAAAACGCCTCCATGCGGGCCAAGTCGTGCACATACAGGCCCACGTGCTTGAGTTGCGGTCTTGCGTTCATAGGGGCTTTCAATCGATTTTCATGCCGACCGATTTGGCCAGCGCTGAGTATTTGGCATGGTCACTGCGAATGCGACCAGAGAATTCAATGGCCGACATGGGCAAAGGTGCACAACCCATGCGGCCCAAATTGGCTTGCACGGTGGCCGACTTGGCCACGTCACCCATCACCTTGTTGTAGGCGTCCAAAATGGGTTGGGGCGTGCCAGCGGCGGCCACCACGCCATACCAAAAACTTTCATTGAAGTCGGTGAAGCCCTGTTCATACAGCGACTTGACCTCGGGCAATTGGGGCATGCGCTGCTGGGTGGTCACCCCCAACAGTTTGAGCTTGCCGCTGTTTTGATTGGCAATGGCCAGCGCGGGTGTGCCAATGTAGATCATCACCTCTTGGTTGCCCAGCAGGTTTTGCACCGCCGGGGCTTCGCCCTTGAAGGGCACATGGGTGAAACGGGTACCCGTTTTGGCGTTCATCATCTCCAGCAACAAATGGGAAAAAGAACCATTGCCGCTGGATGCGCCAAAAATAGTTTTGGGTTTGGCCTTGTCTGCCGCCACCAATTCGGTGGCGTTTTGTGCCGGCACCGAGTTGCTGGCCATCATCACCAAGGGCACTTCACAAATGCCGCCCAAGGGCAATAAATCTTTCAAAGGGTCGTAGTTGATCTTGGTGTAAACCGCGGGGTTGAGGGCCATGACCGAGGTGAACACCAGCAACAGGTTGTACCCATCGGTGGGCGAGCGCATCAAGGCCTCCACCCCCACACCGCCATTGGTGCCAGGCCGGTTTTCGGCCACCACCGGCTGACCAATTTGCTCTGAAATGCCTTGGGCAATGACCCGGCCAATGGCGTCGGCACCACCGCCTGGCACTTGGGGAATGATCAGCCGAACGGGTTTGTTGGGGGCCCAAGCTTGCCCCCAGGCCCACGGGGTGGCCAAGGCACACAACAAGGAAAGAAGCAGACGGCGCAACAAAGCATGCATAGAAACCCCAACCTAAAAACTTCGACAGCAAAGTCCAACGCGCTTTCATCACCATGCTCCTTTTACCCGAGGTGCATGCGCCCCTTGCCTGAAACGTCCAACAAGGGTGAACTTTATTCTGCGCTGGTCTGAATGCCTTGGGTGGCGTGGTTATCCCTTGACTCGGACAAACCCCTAATGGAACGCACCTCCATGCCAGAACCATGGCTAGGCAGCCTGGTCCATCGGCGCAGGTGTCATCAAACAGTCAAATGCTTCCATTAAGATAGAAGTATGGAATCAACAACTGTTGTTCAAGCCCTCACAGCCCTGGCTCAGGCCTCTCGGCTGCAAATATTTCGCGCTTTGGTCCAAGCCGGGCCCACAGGGCTCACACCTGGGGCTCTGGCAGCCCACGTGGATGTGGCGGCCAATACCTTGTCGTTTCACCTCAAAGGCTTGATGCATGCCGACCTGGTCAGCCAAGAGCGCATCGGTCGAAACCTGATTTACCGGGCGCATTTCGATCGCATGAATGCCGTGCTGGCCTATTTGTCTGAAAACTGCTGCCAAGGCCAAAGCTGTGCCGTCGAGGCCACCGAAATTCGCAAAGTTTGTTAACCCTTAGGAATCCAAATGTCCGACACCCACCCCATCCATGTTTTGTTTTTGTGCACCCACAATTCGGCGCGCAGCATCTTGGCCGAGGCCTTGCTCAACCACCTGGGCCAAGGCAAATTCAAAGCCTACTCTGCGGGCAGCAGTCCGCGGGACCACCAGCAACCCAACCCCTTGGCCCTGCGCACCCTGGAAAAGGCCGGCATCAGCACCCAGGGCTTGAGCAGCAAAAGCTGGGACGTGTTCGCCACACCCGATGCGCCCAAAATGGATTTGATCATCACCGTGTGCGACAACGCCGCCGGTGAGGTATGTCCCTATTGGCCCGGTCAACCTGCGACGGCGCACTGGGGTTATGCCGACCCTTCCGAAACCCAGGGCAGCGAGGAGGAAAAATTGGCGGCCTTTGCGCAAACCCTGCACCAAATCAAACACCGGTTGGAAATTTTCATCAACCTGCCCGCAGCCAGTCTGGACAAATTGAGTTTGCAAGGCAGTGCGCGTGCGCTGTCTGCACCATGAAACACTGGCAAACCTGTGCGGCCGGGTTGGTGGGAACCGCCGCCTTGCTGTGCGCAGTGATTGGCTCGGGCATCATGGCCGAGAACCTCAGCGGCGGAAATGTGGCTGTGGCGCTGCTGGCCAACACCTTGGCCACGGTGTTTGCCTTGTATGTGTTGATTGAAACCATCGGCCCCATCAGCGGTGCGCACTTCAACCCCGCCGTCTCATTGGTGATGGCCTGTCGCAAAGCATTGCCCGTGCATTTGCTGGCAGGGTATGTGGTGGCCCAGTTGCTGGGCGCTGCCTTGGGGGCTTGGCTGGCCCACGCCATGTTTGAATTGCCCATCCTGCAATGGTCGGCCCATGTGCGCACCGGACCGAGCCAATGGCTGGCCGAAGTCGTGGCCACAGCCGGCCTTTTGTTTGTCATATTGAGGTCGCCCCCGGGCAAAGCTTCCGCCCTGGTCGCTTGCTACATTGGTGCCGCTTATTGGTTCACCGCCAGCACCTCTTTTGCCAACCCGGCTGCGGTGTTTGGGCGCATGCTGAGCGACACCTTTGCGGGCATCGACCCATCAGACGCCCTGGGTTTTGTGGCCTCACAATTGGTGGGTGCAGCCCTGGGCTGGCTGCTCCATCATGTTTTAAGCCCCCCATCCCATCCATCTTAGGAATTGCCATGAACCCACTGCCCTTTGCCGCCCTGATCACCTTGTTGGCCACCGCCTTGATGTTTTGGACGGCCATCAACGTGGGGCGCGCTCGGGTGAAGTACGAGGTCAAAGCACCCGCTACATCCGGGCATGAGATGTTTGACCGCGCTTACCGCGTGCAAATGAACACCATGGAAAGCGCACTGATGATGCTGCCCGCCTTGTGGGTGTATGCGGCCTT
>CAMDJU010000127.1 GCA_945900695.1 Bordetella parapertussis
TCATCTCAATTCCCCTTTTAAAAACAAATCCGCTTGCGGATGGCTTTGCGATAAATCGCTGTCAAAAAATGTGCCCACCGGCAGATCGGCCAGGATGCGCCCGCGCTCCAGATAAATCACCCGGCTGGCCAAGCGCTTGACCTGGCCCAGGTTGTGGCTGCTGAACATACAACTCAAGGGCGCATCCGCGTCCAAACTGGGCGGGCCCTGCGGTGCCGGCACGCCCCGCGCCATGGGGGCTGAACCGTTCAACCACTGGGCCCACAACAGCTCGACATCGCGTTTGGCGCTGGGGTCCAGGCTGGACGTGGGTTCGTCCAGCAACAGCCATCGCGGTTGCAAGGCCCAGGCCCGCGCCAAGGCCACACGCTGTTGTTGGCCGCCCGACAAGGTGCTGGCCCATTGCCGTGCTGCATCTTGCAGGCCCACTTGGGCCAAGCCCTGCTCGGCCAAGGCGCAGGCCTCGCGCCAGCGCCGCCCGGCCAACCAGGGGCCCAAGGCCACATGGGCCCGCACGGGCATGCGCAGCATGTGCGGGCGCTGAAACACCATGGCCTGTGTGGCCGAGGGGTCCACCCAGCGCTCGCCTTCTTGCGGCGCGATCAAGCCGTGGCACAAGCGCAACAAGGTGCTTTTGCCACTGCCGTTGGCGCCCACCAAAGCGATGCGCTCACCATGCCCCATGTGCAAATCCACACCGCGCAAAGCCCAGTGGCTGCCCAGTTGGCAACCCGCTTGGCGCAGATGCAGCAAGGGGCTCATGCCAGCCCCAGAGAAGTGGAGTGGCCGCTGCCACGGCGCAAGCCAGCCATGGCGCTGTGCAACAGCAAGACCACGGCCAACAGCACCAAGCCCAAGGCCAAGGCCAATGGCAAGTCACCCTTGCTGGTCTCCAAAGCGATGGCGGTTGTCATCACGCGGGTGAAGCCGTCAATGTTGCCGCCCACCACCATCACCGCGCCGACCTCGGCAATGGCGCGGCTGAAAGCAGCAATCACCACGGTGAGCAAGGCCCAGCGTTCGTCCCAAGCCAACATGAAACTGCGCATCCACGGGGAGGCCCCCAGCGACTGCAACTGCTCGCCATGGCTGCGCTCGGCGTCGTGCACCACTTGGCGCGTCAAGGCCATGGCCACGGGCAACACCAACACCGTTTGCGCCAGCACCATGGCCTGAAAGCTGAACAACCAACCCAAAAAGCCCAGCGGCCCCGAGCGCGAGAGCAACAGGTACAGCAGCAAGCCCACCACCACCGAGGGCAAGGCCAAGGCCGTGTTGAGCAAGGCCAGCACGCCGGCTTGACCGCGAAAACGCGCCACGCCCAACCACGCCCCCAATGGCAAACCGATGGCGCAGGCCAAGGCGCAAGCCGACAGGCTCACCGCCAGCGAGCGCAACACCACCGACCACAGCACCGGGTCGGCGCTGAAGATCAAATGAAAGGCCAGTTCAATGGCTTGGGTCAGGCTGTTCATGGCAAGGGCGCTATCCTAGGCAGCTGTGAATAACCTCGCCATATGAACCGCCGTGCATAGCGTCCACCTGCAATACACCTTGTCGCGCCTGGCGCGCACTGAGCGGGTGGCCCATCCCTTGATGGACTTGCTGCAAGCCGTGGCCGAGCATGGCTCGATCAGTGCCGCAGCCCGCGCCATGGGCTTGTCCTACCGCCATGTGTGGGGGGAGCTCAAGCGCTGGGAGCAAGAGCTGGGGCAAGAGTTGATTGTTTGGGAAAAAGGCCAATCGGCCCGCTTGAGCGCGTTTGGCACCAAGCTGATGTGGGCCGAACACCAAGCCCAAGCCCGGCTCGCGCCACAAATCCAGGCCCTGCGCGCCGAGTTGGAGCGCAGCTTTGCCGTGGCCTTTGACCCGCAGGCGCATGTGCTCACCCTGTATGCCAGCCACGACCACGCGCTGACCCGCTTGCAAGACCTGGCCAGCACCCGCGGCTTGCACCTGGATGTGCGCTTTTGCGGCAGCGTGGACGCGATCCGCGCCCTGAACGAAGGCCGATGCGTGATGGCCGGGTTTCACACCCGCAGCCAGCCTGACAGCGGGGGCATCACCGCGTCCCATTACCGGCCCTTGCTCAAACCGGGTTTGCACAAAGTGATGGGCTTTGCCCAGCGCCACATGGGCTTGATGGTGGCACCTGGCAACCCCATGGGCCTGACCAACTTGGCCGATGTGGTCCACACCCAAGCCCGCTTTGCACGCCGCGCCCAAGGCACGGGCACCGAGGTGTTGCTGCAAGAGTTGATGTCAGAGCAAAGCCTGGCGGTGCCGCAACTGCACAGCTTGCCGTTTGAAGAGCCCTCGCACAGCGCCGTGGCCGCCACCGTGGCTGCCGGTCAAGCCGATGTGGGCTTGGGGCTGGCCTGGGCCGCCCAACAGCGCGGCCTGGGCTTTGTGCCGCTGGCCCAAGAGCATTACCGCTTGGTGTGCCTCAAGTCGGCGCTGGACAGCCCTGCCGTGCTGGCCCTGCGGGAATTTTTGGCCACGCCGGAGTGGCGCCAGCAGTTGGCGTCATGGGTGGGCTATGCCGATGACCAAGGTGGTCAAGTACAGTCATTGCGGGCTTTGTTTCCCTGGTGGCAGTTGGGGCCGCGGCGCAAAGGCTGAAGGGCCTCACCCAGCCCCGAGCGGCAGAGCGCGTTATGCAGAAGCTTTTTGGTCTTGTAATCGTCCACTTACAATCATCCATTTTGAATATCCTGCCCAAGTCACCCGGACTTGGGCCAATTGATTGGTTTTCCGCTGCAAGAATCTTGACCTAAGGACCATCCATGGCCCCACTATTGGCTGCATCTCGACAGATCGATCGCTTCAACGAAGCCATTGGCAAATCCATGCGCTGGCTGGTTCTGGCGGCGGTACTTATCAGCGCTGGCAACGCCATCGTGCGCAAGGCCTTCTCCATTGGCTCTAACAGCCTGTTGGAAATCCAGTGGTACCTGTTTGCAGCAGTCTTCATGCTCGGCGGCGGGTATGCCTTCTTGCGCAATGTGCATGTGCGTATCGACTTTGTGTCCAGCAAGCTGAGCAAGCGCACCAACACCATCATCGACATCCTGGGCATCATCATCTTTCTGATTCCCTTGTGCCTGATTCTTATCCACTTGAGCTGGCCTCTGTTTGTCTCCGCCTTGACCAGCGGGGAGATGTCCTCGAACGCAGGCGGCCTGATCCGCTGGCCGGTGATGATGCTCATCCCTTTGGGCTTTGGCCTGCTGCTGCTGCAGGCCTTTTCCGAGCTGACCAAGCGCTTTGCCTATCTCAAGGGCCTGATCCCGGAGCCCTTCAGCGTGGAAGGCACCCAATCTGACGAAGAGATCTTGGCCGAAGAACTCGCTGCCCTGGCTGAGAAGAAAAACCAAACAGGAGCGCCGTAAATGGAAGCCAGTTTCATCGCTCAGAACTTCGTACCCCTGCTGTTCCTGGGGCTGTTCGTGTTCCTGCTGTCCGGTATTCCGGTGGCCTTCGGGCTGGCCGCCACTGGGCTGCTCTTTGGCTTCATTGGCATGGAGGCAGGTTTGTTCAGCAGCAACCTGTTTCAGGCACTGCCACTGCGGGTGTTCGGCATCATGCAGAACGAGACCCTGCTGGCCATTCCTTTCTTCACTTTCATGGGCATCATCCTGGAGCGATCTGGCATGGCCGAGGACCTGCTCGAGACCGTGGGCCAGGTGTTTGGGCCGCTGCGCGGCGGTCTGGCAGTGGCGGTGATCCTGGTGGGTGCGCTGCTGGCAGCCACCACCGGCGTGGTGGCTGCGGCGGTGATCTCAATGGGCCTGATTTCCCTGCCCATCATGCTGCGCTACGGCTACAACCGCACCATCGCCACAGGCACCATCACCGCCTCAGGCACCTTGGCCCAGGCGATTCCACCCTCATTGGTACTGATCGTGCTGGCCGACCAGTTGGGCCGCTCGGTGGGCGACATGTACGCCGGCGCGCTCATCCCCGGCCTGCTGTTGGTCGGTCTGTATCTGCTCTTTGTGGCCTTGGTGGCAATCTTCCGCCCGGCCTGGGTCCCAGCACTGCCCGTAGAGGCCCGTATCTACCGGGAAAGCAATGGCGCCAGCGGCTATGCGTCGCTGATCGTTCTGTTGGCGCTGTGCACCGCAGCCGGCTGGGCCTGGGCCCAGATGCACAACGAGCTGATGAAGTCGTGGACCGGGCGCAACACCGCCGCCCATGGCGACGAAATTGTCATCATGTCCATGACCGTGGCATCGTTGCTCGCTCTGGCGCTGGCCCTGATCAACAAGTTCACCGGACTGGGCCTCCTCTCGCGCCTGGCGCAGCAGGTCACTTTTGTGCTGATCCCCCCGCTGATCCTTATTTTCCTGGTCCTGGGCACCATTTTCCTGGGTGTGGCCACGCCCACCGAGGGGGGGGCCATGGGCGCATTTGGCGCACTGATCATGGCGATCTCGAGAAGGCGCATGGGTATGGACCTGCTCAAGCAGGCCCTGGACAACACCGCCAGGCTGTCGACCTTCGTGCTCTTCATCCTGATCGGCTCCACTGTCTTCAGCTTCACCTTCAATGCTGCTGATGGGCACATCTGGGTCGAGCACCTGTTCGACGACATGCCAGGCGGTGCGCTGGGCTTTCTGATCGTTGTCAACATACTGATCTTTATCCTTGGCTGCTTCATCGACTTCTTTGAGATCGCCTTCATCGTCATCCCCATTCTGGCGCCCGTGGCAGAAAAGGTCCTGCCTGAGTTGTTCCCGCCTGGCACCTCGACAGATGCAATCATGATCTGGTTCGGTGTCGTGATCGCAATGAATCTGCAGACCTCCTTCCTGACGCCGCCCTTCGGATTTGCCTTGTTTTATCTGCGCAGCGTGGCGGCTAAGAAGGATTACAAGGACCGAGTCACAGGCCAGACCATCCCGGCGGTGACCACCGCGCAGATCTACAAAGGCTCCATCGCCTTCATCATTCTTCAGTTGATCATGGTGGCGGTGGTGATCGGCTATCCCAAGCTCGTGATTGACGGGATAGACCAAGGTGTCACGTTGGACGTTGACAAGGCGCTGGAGTCACTGATGCAGCAAACCCCGGCTTCACTCAACCTGCCGGTAGCACCTGAACTGGCGCCACTTGCCCCGGCCGGAGGCTCAGGCGCTGAAGTGCCCAGCCCTGGTGCCACAAGTGGCGGACTACCCGCACCTGCAGCGCAGGAAGACCCCATGAAGGCGCTTCTCGAAGCACTCAAGGAAGACGCGCAGAAGAAAAAGTAAGGCCCACCCCAGTTCTGGGCCTCGGCTGCCAACAACTGATCGCGGCCTGACCGTCTGAGCGCTCAACTAAAAAGCCCCGCACAAGCGGGGCTTTTTTGGGTTTCAGACCCAGCCGTGAAGGCCGGGAATCACTCAAGCCTGAATTACAGGCGCTGGCGCTGCATGAAGTTGTCGAAGGTCGCCTCGGTGAAGCGGAACCACAGGTTCGAATCGCGACGGAAGGCAGCGTAATCGTCGTAGACCCTTTTCCAGTTCGCGTTCTTGGCGCTGAGCTCGCTGTAGTAGTCCATGGAGGCCTTGAAGGCGGCGTCCATCATGTCGGCCGGGAACGGGAACAGCTTGGCGCCCTGGGATACCAGGGTCTTGAGCGCCTGAGCGTTCTTGCCGTCGTACTTGGCCTGCATGTCCACGTGCGCATAGGTCGACGCGCACTCGATGATGGCCTTGTATTCCGGCGACAGCGAGTCGTAGGCCTTGGTGTTGACGTGCAGCTCAAGGCCGGGACCGCCTTCCCACCAGCCCGGGTAGGCGTAGTTCGGAGCGACCTTCACAAAGCCGAGTTTCAGGTCATCGTACGGGCCCACCCACTCGGCGGCATCAATCGTGCCCTTTTCCAGAGCCTGGTAGATCTCGCCACCAGGGATGTTCTGAGGCACGCCGCCGATGCGCTCGACGATTCGACCACCGAAGCCGCCAACGCGGAACTTGGTGCCCTTGAAGTCGGCCAGCGATTTGATCTCCCTGCGGAACCAACCACCCATCTGGGCGCCGGTGTTGCCCATTGGGAAGTTGACGATGTTGTACTGGCGATAGAAGTCACGCAGCAGTTTCAGGCCGTTGCCTTCGTAGTACCAAGCCGTCATCTGGCGGCTGTTCAGTCCGAAGGGGATGGCGCAGGCCAGGGCGAAGGTCTCGTCTTTACCGAAGTAATAGTAGGGCGCGGTGTTGGCCATCTCGACCGTACCGTCTTTGACCGCGTCGATGGTGCCGAAGGCCGGTACCAGTTCGCCAGGAGCGTGCGTGGTGATCTGGAAGCGGCCGCCCGACAGTTCGCGCACCTTGGCGGCAAAGATGTCGTTCACGCCAAACAGGGTGTCGAGCACCTTGGGGAAGCTAGACGTCAGGCGCCAACGAATCGTGGGCTGAGCGTGAACGGCCGGCGCAACACCGGCTGCTAATACGCCTGCAATGCCTGCGTTTTTAATGACGGAACGACGATCCATGGGTTTGTCTCCAGAAAGTGGGTGTCAAAGGGATAAGCGAAAGAGCGAATTGTAGGCAGTCACATGCAAGACACGGCCTACGGGTTTTCCCGAAATTTGTAAATTTTCAAAAAAACGTCACAGGATAGAAAGTTGCCCCATGCACAAGGCCGCCTGCGTCAGATCCGCACAACCCCAGCGCGGCCCCCGGCTCAACCCACCAGTTTGAGGGACGCAGCGGCGGGTGCCACCCAAGCCGCAAAGCGCTGGCGCACGCTGGCTTCGATGCCGGCCGCGTCCAAGCCTTGCTGGGCCAACAGTTTGGCCGGGTCGCCTTGCTCGGTGAAAAAGTCCCCCAGGCCCAGTGCCAACACCGGCTTGGTCACGCCCGCGTGGTTGAGCGCTTCCATCACCGCAGAGCCCGCACCGCCCATGGTGCAGCCTTCCTCGACCGTGACCAAGGCCTCGTGGGTTCGGGCCAACTCGAGCAACAACTCAGTGTCCAAGGGCTTGGCCCAGCGCATATTGGCCACGCTGGCGTTGAGCGCCTCACCGGCTTGCAAAGCGGGGTACAGCAAGGTGCCAAACGCCAAAATCGCCACACCCTTGCCAGGGCGGCGCAACTCGCCTTTGCCAAACGGCAAGGGGTTCAAGCCTGGGTCCACGGCCACGCCCACGCCCGCCCCACGCGGGTAGCGCACGGCCACCGTGTGGTCTTGTTGGTGGGCGGTGGTGAGGAGCTGGCGGCATTCGTTCTCATCGGCCGGGCAAGCCACGCTCACATTCGGAATGCAGCGCAAAAACGCGATGTCATAGGCCCCGGCGTGGGTGGCGCCATCGGCACCGACCAAGCCCGCGCGGTCCAGCGCCAAAACCATGGGCAGCTTTTGCAGGGCCACATCGTGGATCAGTTGGTCGTAGGCGCGTTGCAAAAAGGTGGAGTAAATGGCCACCACCGGGCGCAAGCCCTCGCAGGCCATGCCAGCGGCAAAGGTCAGCGCGTGTTGCTCGGCAATGCCCACATCGTGGTAGCGATCGGGAAAGCGGCGGTGAAACTCCACCATGCCCGAGCCCTCGCGCATGGCCGGGGTGATGGCCACGAGCTTGGGGTCGTGCTCGGCCATGTCGCACAGCCACTGGCCAAACACCTGGGTGAA
>CAMDJU010000128.1 GCA_945900695.1 Bordetella parapertussis
GAGTGAGCCACGTTCTAGCAGCTCCTAGCCCCTGTGTGTTGACGCCGTCGTCGTTTTGACCACTTGACCGACTTTGACTGACCAAGTTTTTGTCCGTACCGACATCTGGTCAAATCTGTTTTGGCGACCACAGCCAAGACAACCGGGCATGTCCAATTAAAGGCCCAAGCTTTTTGCTGCACCGTGGAAAGTCAACTGAGCGCCTTAATGCGTCATGGTCGTGGGCAGAAGTGTGATGAGTCGCTTAACGGGGCAGGACAGTGGTGGGCCGCAAAACTTCATACACATTGGCCAGCTCGAACCAAAACTCTATACACATTGCTGGTCTCGGGTGAAAACTCCATACACATTGGAGCAAGCCGAGACCGGTTGATGGCTTGGTTGAGAGTTCAAAACGCACAAGCGTAAAAAGTCTTTACGCTTGATGTGCTATAAGTTCAAACGAGTCTTTAAAAATATTACTTTGTAAGTATATGTGTATACTACAACTATACTATTCGAACCCATTTGAAAGCAGCTAAGTTGTTGTTTTTAAATAGTAAAATGGTGAAATGTAAGAGTTTTCACACTGCAGGGGTCACAAGTTCGAAACTTGTATCTCCCACCAAAAATAACCATATAAATCAAGCACTTAGGGGCGACTCTAGGTGTTTTTTATTAGGTTCAAAGTAGTATGGTCCGGGTTTACTACTTCTCATAGATTTTTCTGTGTCTTTTCATAGATTTCTGAACAGTCCGACAAGCCCATTTCAATGAGAGCTCAGTCAAGCTCGCATGGCTTAGACGGTTCATTGTGTTTTGCACTGGGGGTGACGAAGCTGGTGCTGCGCTCAGCTTGAAAAAATCGCTACGTTTGTTTTGAACTGCCGCCAGCTACCCAGCCCAGCGAGTTCTGAAAAAACGCGCTATGGGGCTTTTTTGATGCCTGCGTGAGCGCTGGTCGCTTGGATCCCTGGCCATGCACCAAAGAGGTAAAGATTTGAAAAATCAATCTGGTAAATTTTCAGAACTTAATTTTCCGTCGTTGAAATGTCGAGTTGTGATCAAGGCTTGCACCAAAACGATTATTTGAATGAAACTTCATGACCTAAAGCACCAAAAGTGTGCAACTATGGACGTTTGAAAGATGTCATGAAATTTGCTTGTTTGTGAGACTGGGTTTGTCCCTCTTTTTTTGCTTCTTTTGACAATTGCAGCTTGCAAATTCAATATGTCTCAAAACCGTTCTCAATTAGAAGTGATCAAACAAGCTGATCCAAGGTGTGATTCATGCGGCTACGTCTTGCCATCTCAGACCGCCTCCACTGGGCTTCGTTGCGGTTTGAATTATTTCAAGAGCAACTACATCATGAGGAAGTTTCAGCGCATGCAGCATTTCCCTGAAGTGCATGCTTACAACGCTTGCGAATCTTGGGCCAATGAACTGGTTCCCCACGAACTTCACGGTGGGTTTACTTTTCTAGCACCGCGAACAGGTAACTCCACGGCATAAATTCCGATGCACAAGATTGTCTGTTGGCACTGGTCTATGAGACGAAGCATTTCTTCAACCATGTGGGCGGAGAGCTTAGATGTCATCAATGGTTAGTAACTCAGCCACCCAACAGCTTCTTTGCTTCTGCAAGGGCTTTCATCGACTCAGTGTGCTTGCCTTCCTTGTGTAATTTTTCACCTTCATCGCGCAATGCTTTGACTTTGGACATTTCAGCAGCAGGTAGTTTGGCAGTAAGCACCTTTGCGTCGATTGCACGCATCTCTCCGGGACATCCATGCGCCGATGCAATGGCTGAAAAGCACAAAATTATTGAACCCAGAACAAGTTGTTTCATATAGGACTCCAGAAGTAGACTTTAATGGTATTGCAACCTGTCTAGAAGCAGCCGTTTGATGCCCGCATTGTCCCTAATGGGTGCTGGAGAATTAGGTGTTGAAGGCAAAGTACATTCAAACTTATTGTCACGTAGTGACTGATACCTTTTTGGATGGTTTTGTTGTGCGCACGCGCCATCTAGAACCAGTGATACTTGTTAGCGGCAACGCAAGGCGGCTCCACGGCATTGGCCACCAAACCTGGGGATAAAGCAGGTTGAGGCTTCGATAAAACAGCTCATTGACCAGATAATTTTCGCAAATCTGATGCCAGAAAGTTGTTTAAAAAACTCACTCTATAGTCAATTGGTACGACGATGCATTGGTTCGCAGATACGGTTTTAGTGATTCACTTTGGTTTGGCGGCCTTCATTGCATTGGGCTTGCTGTTGATCCCGGTTGGCAGACTACGCGCGTGGCATTGGGTGCGCCATCGCCGTTTGCGCATCTTGCATGCGGGGCTGATGGTTTTTGTCGCGACAGAAGCCTTGGTGGGAATGACCTGTCCGCTCACCACGCTGGAAGCTTCTCTGCGTGGCACCCAGGCGCATGAGTCATTCTTGGCTGAACAAATCAGTCGCCTATTGTTTTGGGACTTACCGCTCAGTTTCTTTTTGTTTGTTTACATTGCCTGTGCGGCGTGGGCGATTTGGCTTTGGTTTTTTTGTCGACCCAATCCCAAGTGAGGTTTTTACCGATTGGCGTTTATCCGTCTTGCTCGTAAAGTGCGCGCAGATTGGGGGTAAGAATGGAACCTAGCATGGTGTCTAAGGCTTTTAGAGTCACTGCTGGGATCAGCGAGTTGGCACGCATGCTGGACATCTCACGCCAAGCCGTGCACGCGATAGTCCGGCAAGCGGGAAGATCTCAACCTTGTCGAAACCGTTCTCAGCGAGCAGGATGCTCGAGTGAAGCTGGTGAGGTTCAGCCAAGAGGACATGGAAACCCCTCGCAGTATCCTTGATCGCACGTGGTCGGACGACGAGCGTGGGCTGTGAAGCTGATGAGTTCATGCCGCTAGGTGTTGAGTGGCCGTCGTGGCTATTTGCTTGGAGAGCACGCACCAGAAAAAAAGGGAAGACTTTGCTCCCCTTTATGCTTGGTGGCTTAGACAGACCACCTTTTTAGCGCGCTTCAGTACTGCCGATAGGGCAAGTACTTTCCGGACAGCACCACATTGACTCGGTCACCCATCGGGTCGGGTTGGCGCTGAATATCCATGCTGAAATCAATGGCGCTCATTATGCCGTCGCCGAATTCTTCGTGAATCAGCTCCTTGATGGTGGTGCCATAGACGCTGACAATTTCATACCAGCGATAGATCAGCGGATCGGTGGGCACTTGGGTGGGCAGCGATCCCTTGTAAGGCACGATCTGCAGCCATTTCTGTTCTTCAGCGGTGAGGCCAAACAGCTTGCCTACGGCCTTGGCCTGCGCGGGGGTGGCGGTCATCTGCCCCAAGCACAAGGCGGTGGTCCATTCCTTGGATTGGCCGACCTTCTTGGCAATGGTGGCCCAGTTCATGCTCTTGGCAACTTTGGTGCTGATAATTTTTTCGGTGACAGCGAGTCGGTTCATGAGGTCCTCTAATAGATGATGGAAATGAAAAGGGGATGGGTCGTCTGCGATCTCAGTGGGCCGTAGCGCGCGAGACCAAGAAGTCGACGATGTAGTTGCGAAGGTCGTAGTAGCCATCCAGGTGGTGCAACTGGGCCCGCGTCCGGCTACGCGGCAAGGTATTGATCACCGTTTCAGCGATCCCGCCGGGCTTGTAGTGGCCGTCCACCTCGACGCCATTGCTCATAAGCAGGATGCGATCAGCCAGCAAGATAGCCTCATCCACGTCGTGCGTGATCATGAACACCGTCTGCCGCGTCTGGCCGACGATGGACATGAGCTCGTCCTGGATGGTGCCGCGGGTGAGTGCGTCCAGCGCGCCAAAAGGCTCGTCCAAAAGCAGCATCTTGGGCTGGATGGAGAAAGCACGGGCAATGCCCACGCGCTGCTTCATGCCACCCGAGAGCTGGCTGGGCTTCTTGTCGATGGCGTGGCTCAGGCCCACCAGCGCGACGAACTTTTCGACATGGGCATTCAGGTCCGCACGGCGCATATCGGGCCAGCGCGATTGCACGGCAAACGCAATATTCTGCCGCACAGTCAGCCAAGGCATAAGCGCATGGCCCTGAAATACCACGCCGCGCGAAAGACTGGGGCCAGCGATCTCGCGACCGTCCATGAAGGCGTTTCCGCTGCTGGCCGTGTCCAGACCAGCGAGCACGTTGAGGATGGTAGTCTTACCGCAGCCGCTGTGGCCGATGATGCAGACGAACTCGCCCTTGGCGATATCAAAGGACACATCGGCGAACACGGGCTTGTAGGCCTGGTACGCCTTGGAGAGTTTTTCAACCTTGAGGAATCCGGTCATGGTGCGCTCGTAGTGGGGGGTTGGGGTAGGCGCTGAAGTCGGCGCAAGCGCTTCGGCGCGAGACTCACTCCACATAGGTCACCGCTTTCTGGGCCTGGGCAAACATAAGGTCCAGCAACATGCCGACCACGCCAATCACCAGGACAGCAAAAATCACGTTTGTCAGCGACAGGTTGTTCCACTCGTTCCAGACGAAGTAGCCAACACCCGTACCGCCCACCAGCATCTCGGCGGCCACGATCACCAGCCAGGCAATGCCCATGCTGATACGCATGCCGGTAAGGATGGTGGGCGCTGCCGCGGGCAGGATCACCCGCAGGGCCTTGCGCAGCGGCGCCACTTCCAGTGTGCTCGCGACGTTTAGCCATTCGCGCTTGACCGAGGCCACGCCAAAAGCGGTGTTGATCAACATAGGCCAGATCGAGCAGATGAAGATCACAAAAATGCCGCTCACGCCGCTGTCCTTAAGCGTGTAAAGAGCCAAAGGCATCCAGGCCAGTGGGCTGATGGGTTTTAACACCTGGATGAAGGGGTTGAAGGCCTTTTGCATAAGCGGCGACATGCCGATCAGAAAGCCCATCGGAATCGCTACCCCCATGGCCAGCAGGAAGCCCAGCGCGACGCGACCCAGCGAGTGAGCCAGCTGGATGCCGATGCCTTTGTCGTTGGGGCCCCTGTCGTAGAAGGGATCCGACAGATGCTTCCAGCTGGTGCGCGCCACTTCCAGCGGCGGCGGAAAGCCGGTGGACTTAGTCGCGCCAGGGTCCTTGCCCATCATCTTGGCGTACTCGATCTCCTCGGCCGACATCGCGCCCGAGGCGGCAGTGCTTACTGCGGTGTGCGAGCCTAGTTGCCAGGCCCCTAGGAACAGGCACAGCAACAGGAAGGAGACCAGCGCTGCGCGCAGGTTTAAGGCCGTGGTTTTCATGGTACGACGCTCAGCTCTTGCGGATGGCGAAGCTGTCGAGATATTCCTTCGGCTTGGCCGGATCGAACACTTTGCCCATGATGGTGTGCTTGGTGTAGCCGGTGCCGGCGGGCAGCGGCATGTCCAGGTCCTTCATGTGCTTGCGGGCGTCAGTCAGCAAGAACACTTTCTCGGCGATCTGCTTGTAATCGACGTTGCCCTTGATATAGCCCCAGCGCTGCATCTGGGTGAGCATCCACACCGCCATGCTTTGCCATGGCATCGGATCAAAGTCGGCCCGGTCCGGCACGTTCTGGATCTTGCCCAGCCCGTCAGCGAACTTCCCGGTCAGGACCTGCGCCAGCACTGTTTCGGGCTGATTCAGGTAGGCCTGCGGCGCGATCACCTTGGCGATCAGTTCGCGGTTCTTGGGCTGACGCGCCATGGCGGCCGCGGTAAGAACCGAGCGAAACAGCGCGGCGAAGGTGTTGGGGTTTTGGCGGATGAACTCGCTGCTGGTGCCGAAGGCGCAGCAGGGGTGACCGTTCCAGAGGTCTTTGGTGAGCAGGTGGATGAAGCCCACTTCCTCGAACACTGCGCGCTGGTTGAAGGGATCGGGGCCGAGGAAGCCGTCGATGTTGCCGGCGCGCAGATTAGCCACCATCTCAGGCGGGGGCACCACGCGGATTTGAATATCGGTATCGGGGTTCAGGCCTGCTTCCGCCACGTAGTAGCGCAGCAGGAAGTTGTGCATCGAGAACTCGAAGGGCACCGCGAACTTGAAGCCCTTCCAGCTTTTGGGATCACGCTTGTCCTTGTGCTTGACATGCAGGGTGATAGCCTGGCCGTTGGTATTTTGTATCGTGGCCACGTTCATGGGCACAGGGTTCGACCCCACACCCATGGAAATCGCCAGCGGCATCGGCGACAGAAAGTGCGTGGCGTCGTATTCCTTATTGATCATCTTGTCGCGGATCAGAGCCCAGCCGGCGGTCTTGATAACTTCCACATTCAGGCCCTGCTGGCTGTAGAAGCCCAGCGGGTGCGCCATGATCAGCGGCGTGGCGCAGGTGATGGGGATGAAGCCGATCTTCAGGCTGGTTTTTTCGAGAGGGCCTTTTTCCTGGGCCATCGCCTGCAGGCTGGCCACTGGCAGCACGCTGGAGATGGCCGCCATCGCCGTGCCCTTGCCCACCGAGCGCAAAAAGCGCCGACGCTGCGCGTCATGTGGAAACAGGGCCTTGACCAGCGTGGCCTCAATGAATTCGTTGCTGTAGGCCTCGAAGTCGGCCGTCTCGCTGCGACGGCGCAGCTCGATCGCGGCGGTATCTGCGGTCACCTCAACATGGTGATCGGCTACTGTGTGATCGCGCCCGCAGCTGCACTTCATCATCAGCGGGCGGTCGGCATTGTAGGGGTCGAAGAACGTGGACATGACAGGCCTCCAGAGCATTAGTTACTTAGCTCTTAGCAAGCTCTGGGCCAGCAGTTGTTTGCATACGCTGAATGGGCGCTTCACGACTTGGGTATGCCACTCCCGATTTGTGCGCTAAGGGCGAGCGCACAAGCACCAGCGCGGGTGCGCCGAATCCCACCTGTGCATTGAATTGGTGCGTCTACGCGGATCGGAGCTCGCCAAAATAGTGCGCGCTCAGACCATAAACCCCTATTACTGCACCATCACCGATCGATCCAGCTACTCAGCCCAGCGAGCCCAAGAAAAAACGCGCTGTAGGGCTTTTTTGATGCCCGCACGCGTTACCCAATTGGGTCCTGCATCCGTAAAAAATTGGTTGCGAAAAATTTAGGTCAAGTACTTGCCAAATCAGGCTGGTGATTTTTGCTCGGTACCCACCGCCCCAAGCGCTATTCCCAAATACGCGGCCGTCGCTTGCTTTGCAGTTCACCCACGTTCATCTCGCCTTGCAAGGGTGCAGCGTAGAAGCGATCAATCATTTCGGGACTGGTTCGTGCATTGCGCGCTAGTGTCAAGGTGTCCACGGTTCTGCCAAACAACAATCGGAACATGATGCTGCTGTGGCGCAGGCTGTACAAGGTACGGGTTTCACCAGCGGTACTGAGTTTGAGGCCTGTGACTTCCAACACAATTTCAAATTGTCGTGCCAGCAGCTTCATGGCACTGTCCCTGGAGCTGGCGCTGGCCAAGAACACATGGTCTTCAGGATGTATGTCCCGACCCAGCTCAATCACCTGTCGACGCCGGATGCGTTCATACACTTTCACAGCCCAGGGCATGGTGGTAATGGGAAATGTGTGCCCCTTGCTGGGCGGCAAACTCAGCCTTAGGTAAGTCCACTCTCTGCGGACAATTTCCACATGCTTGTGCTGCATGTTGCGTATGTCAGTGGGGCGGATGTAGCTGTTGACCATGAACACGATCAGGTCAGACAA
>CAMDJU010000129.1 GCA_945900695.1 Bordetella parapertussis
GTGATTTCCAGGCCATAACCGGTCATGCTGGGCATGCGCCGGGGCGTGCCCATCAAACGCATGCGCTGCACGCCGCATTCGCGCAATATTTGCGCGCCCACACCATACGAGCGCAGGTCCATGCGGCCGCGCTCGGGGCCGTGGGCGGAGCGTGCCGTGCCATCAAATTGGGCCAGCAATTGCTGGGCCGATTCGCCGCAATTGAGCAGCACCACCACGCCGCAGTTTTCTTGATCAATCCGCTGCAAGGCCGCGTCCAGACTCCACGAGTGCATGGTGCGCCCGACTTCCAGCGCGTCCAGCACCGACAACGGCTCGTGGACCCGGGCCAGCACCGCTGTGCGCGCATCCCATTGCCCGCGCACCAAGGCCAGGTGCACGTGTCCCGAATTGGGCTCTTGAAACGCATTGGCTTGAAAAACGCCGTGGGGGGTGTGCAAGGGGCGGCTGCCCACTTTGATGACCAAGGATTCGGTTTTGCTGCGGTGCTCGATCAGGTCGGCAATGGTGCCAATTTTCAGGCCATGCTCGGCCGCAAACAGTTGCAGATCGGGCAGGCGGGCCATGGTGCCGTCGTCTTTCATGATCTCGCAGATCACGCTGCTGGGGTTGCAGCCTGCCATGCGGGCGAGGTCGCATCCCGCTTCGGTGTGGCCCGCGCGCATCAGCACGCCGCCTTCGACCGCTTGCAAGGGAAACACATGGCCGGGTTGTACCAAGTCTTGGGGCCGGCTGTTTGGCGCGACGGCGACCTGAACGGTGCGCGCCCGATCGGCCGCAGAAATGCCGGTGGAGACACCCTCGGCGGCTTCGATCGACACGGTGAAGGCGGTGCCGTGGGAGGTGCCGTTGCGCAGGGTCATGGGCGGCAGGCCCAGGAACTGGCAGCGCTCGCGGGTGAGGGTCAGGCAGATCAAGCCACGGCCAAAACGGGCCATGAAGTTGATGGCCTCTGGACTCACATGGTCGGCAGCGAGCACCAAGTCGCCTTCGTTTTCGCGGTCTTCTTCGTCGACCAAGATGACCATGCGACCGGCGCGCAATTCGGCCACGATGTCTTCAACCGGGGAGATGGGGGTGGGTTTCAAAGCTGCATTCATGGTTGGGGCGGTGCCAGGCTGGGATCGGCGCGCAACATGCGCTCGACATAGCGGGCAATGAGATCTATTTCCAAATTGACTTTTGCACCGGCGCTGAGCCGGTGCAAGGCGGTGTTTTGCACGGTGTGGGGGATCAGGTTGATGCTGATCTCTGTGCCATCGGCGCGGTCGAACACGCGATTGACGGTCAGGCTCACCCCGTTGACGGTGATGGAGCCTTTGTAGGCCAGGTATTTGCCCAGTTCGGTGGGGGCAAGCAGGCGCAACACCCAGCTCTCGCCCACCGGTTCAAATTGAACCACGCTGCCCATGCCATCGACATGCCCAGACACCATGTGCCCGCCCAAGCGGTCGTTGGCACGCAGGGCTTTTTCCAGGTTGACGTCACCCATGTTGTCCAAGCCGCAGGTTTTGTCCAGTGACTCGGCGGAAATGTCGATGCAAAAAATATGGTGGTGGGCTTGGATATCGGTGACAGTCATGCAAGCGCCGTTGATGGCGATGCTGTCGCCCAAGCCGACATCGGCCAAATAGCCTGCGGGCACGGACAGGCTCAGGCGCTTGCCGTGTTGTAAAGAGCGACCCAGGTCGTGGACTTCGACGATGCGACCCACGCCGGTGATGATTCCGGTAAACATGCGCCTATTCTCGCAGGGTTCAGCGCAGCACCCGGGCCATCAAGCGCAGGTCGTCGCCAACGGGGGAAAAATCAACCCAGCGCAATCGAATGGCCGCGTCCAGGCTTTCCAGCGCCGGCATCTGGGCCATGCCCTGGCCGGGCCCGAGCAAGCAAGGTGCCATGTAGAGCAGCAATTCGTCCACCAGGCCTTCGCGCCACCACGAACCGTTGAGCTTGTGACCGGATTCGATGTGCAATTCGTTGACGCCACGCTGACCCAGGTCGGCCAACAAGGCGGCCAAATCCACTTTGCCGCTGGGGTTGGCCAACAGCGTGGTGTGTGCACCGCGCTGGTTCAAGGCTTCGCGCGTCCCAGCGTTGGCTTGTGCGCCATACACCCAGACGGGCCGCTCAGGTCCCCACAGCGCCGCGTTCAAGGGGGTTTGCCACTGGCTATCGACCACCACCAAAGGCGGCTGGCGAGGGGTGGCGACCATGCGCACATCAAGCAAGGGGTTGTCTTGCAACACCGTGCCCACCCCGGTCAAAACCGCACAGGCGCGGGCGCGCCAATGGTGCCCATCTTGACGCGCAGCTGGCCCGGTGATCCATTGGCTGACACCGTTGCTCAGGCTGGTTTGTCCGTCAATGGATGCAGCCACCTTCATGCGCACCCACGGAAGGCCGGTTTGCATGCGCTTGAAAAACCCAATGTTGATGTCATGGGCGCGCTCTTGCCCCGCCCCCAAGACCACTTCAATGCCAGCCGCTCGCAAGCGTGCGATGCCTTGCCCAGCCACCAGGGGATTGGGGTCTTGGACACTGATGACGGCGCGGGCCACCTGGGCTTGGATCAGTGCATCGCAACAAGGCGGTGTGCGTCCGTGGTGGCTACAGGGCTCCAGAGTGACATAGACGGTGGCGCCCCGGGTGTCATGCCCCTCTTGCTGGGCCTGTTTCAAGGCCATGACCTCGGCATGGGCCTGGCCCACAGCCTGGGTGTGGCCTTGGCCAATGCAAAGTCCCTGGGGCGAAACCAGCAGACAACCCACCCGGGGGTTGGGGGATGTGATGTAAAGGGCTTTTTCGGCCAAGCTCAGGGCCTGGTCCATCCAGAATGCGTCGCGATCAGACATGGCCCTGATTATCAGCGGCTCCAACACTCTTTGGCAGACAGGCTGGCGTGTTGCACGCCTTGCTCGCCCAAATGGTTCAAGGTTAAAACGCCGCAGGCATCAGGGGCTTGGCTGGCCTGTGGCACGGCTTGCAGGGCAAAGGTGTTGGCGGCGGCATCGGTTTGCAGTTGAATTTGGTAGGTCCCGCCAGCCACCTGCAGCAGGGCTGCGGGGACCTGCGCGGGGCTGGGGTAAGCCCCCTGGGTGGCCGCGGCTCGCTCCAACCATTGGGCGGTTTGCATCAAGCTCAGCTTGGCCAGTTGACGCTGAGCGCGGCGCAAATGGTTTTGGTATTGGGGCACAGCCCAACTCAGCACCACGGCCAACATGGCCAGCACCAGCAAGGTCTCCACCAGGCTCAAACCCGCCCGTTTGATAGGCCGACTGGCGCTTTGAGCATCGCACCGCAGTTGCAAGACCTGGGTGCGCGTTTGGGTGGGTTGGGCCTCGAGTTGCGGGCGGGGCACAGCAGCACGCTCGGGTCGTGTGCGCACGCTCATGGCAACACCTCGTGCCAACTCAGCCAGCGTCCCATTGTGGGTGTGTCGCTGGCACCTTGCCACCAGGCCTGCAACACGATGGGCCCAGACCGGGGCGAGGCTTGGGCCAAGGCAGTGATGCGCCACAAGGGTGTGGTTTGTGCGCCGTCCGCGTTGGCAAAGGCCTCCAACCAATAACCACTGCGTTCGGTCAAAGCCGGGTTGATTTGGCTGCTGCTGAGTGCTGCCCCACCGGTGTATTGGCCATAGCGTGCGGCCGTGTTCAGGCGCTGCACCCACACCGCGGCAGAAGTTGGCTCCAGTGCGTCTGGGGCGCAAATGCCGTCCCTGCAAAGGCCGGCGGGCAATGCTTTTCTCAGTTGTGCCAAACCGGCGAGGGTGTGCGGAATGAACGGACTGGCGGGCACGGTATCTGACGCTGGTGTGCTGTGGCGCGCATCTTTGGCCGCGGCAAAGCTGGCAAGCAAATCTTGTTCGGCCTCGCGCAGCAAGGCCTCTGCGGCCCAGCGTGCACGCCACTCATCGCCATCGCTGCGCAACAAGTTGGCATGCAACCACACGCCCCTGGCCAATGACAAGGCAGCCAAAGCACCCAGGCCCAGCACGGCCATCACCGTGGGCAAGGCCCAGCCTTGGTGGGAGCGGGCTGGGGCCTTCATGGCACCGGGTTGGCCGTTTGGCGCCATGCAAAGACTTGGCGTTGCACCCAACGCACTCGACCATCGCTGGGCAGGCTTTCTCCGCGACAGCCCTTCGTGGCGGTGGGCATGGCCTTTGAAACAGGTGCACCCGTGCGCCGGATGCACACCTCCACGGCCAGCACTTGGCTGGGCACCAGGCTGGCTTGGGCCGGTACCCATTGCACTTGGGTCAAGCCATTGCCACCCTGGGTGCTTTGGGCGTAGCGCAATTGCAGGTCTTCAATGCCCTCGGCCAAGGCTTGCGCGCTGGCGCTGGGGTTGGCTTGGTCCAGGCAGGTCAATTCAGATTTGTTGTTGACGGTGAAACGGTTGCGAATGGTGCTGTCGCTGCCCTTCACATTTCCTTGGCAGTCACGCCCATCAAGGCTGCGCAGGTGTGTCGTGGTCAAGCTGTCTGCCAGCGTGCCTGCGCCATCAGTGGCGGCCCAAATGGGCATTGGGTTGGTCAAAGCAATCGGGCCATCTGGGCTTTGGCTTGCCTGGGCTGCACCGGCTTGTCGGATGTGTTGACCCAGGGTGCGCCATACCCAGCTCATTTGTTGGCTCTGTTGCAGGCCCTCTTGGGCCAAGGCGTGGCTTTGTTGCGCAAAGCCCCAAGCGCTCAGAGCCGCCAGCACCACCATGGCGGCCAGGGCTTGGCCCACCAACCAATCGGCCATGCTCAAACCAGCTTGGTGTGAAGCCTTCATGTTCAAAAGGGTGGGGCGATGGCGCGTTCGGATCTTCATGGCCGCACATGCATCCAAAAGCAGCGGTGCTGGGCGGGGCAGTTCAAGCCAGGGGGGGAGTTGGTGGCTTCCATCAGTGTTTTGTCTGCATCGCGCCAGGCCAATGCAATGCCAATGTGCTGTGGGTCGGCGGGTGATTGCCACAGTTGGGCTTGCGCGCCAGGCATGCGGTTTTGCACTTCAAGGGTCCATGTCCAAAGGTCTGACAAAGCCCAATCCACCATGTTGCAAGGGCGGGTGCTGCAGTCAAAAGCGCTGGGGACTTGGCCCCATCCCAAGCGATAAGCGCCCAATTGCCCTCGATTGGCGCGCAAGCGTTCGGCCATGTCTTGGGTCAGCCAAGCGGCCTGCTCTGTGTTGTGCTGGCTGCGCCATGCCAAGGCCGTTTTTCCTTGCATCCACAGCAGGCCCAACACACCCATGGACAGCACACCCATGGCAACCACGGCTTCGGTCAATCCCCAGCCCGCAGAGCAGCGCTTGCCGGGGCTGTGGGGCGTCAGCTGCTGCATTTGTCACCCGATTGCCAGCGAACCCGGCCCGCAGCGCTGATGCATACCGTATGGGCCGCTTGGCTGCGCATATCGTTTTGGGGCCTGAACACAAAGCTGTCACCCACGGTACCCGGTTCACCGCGCCGGTTGATGCTCAACTTATCGGTGCGCAAGTTGTGCAGCATGGCCACGCCCTCGGGCAATGCTTGCTGCGCAAGGATCTTGCCATCCACGGTGGTTACTCGCCAACCGCAGCGCCAATCGCTGGCCAGGGCGCTCAGCCCGGTGCAGTCTGTGGCCCGCACCAACTGCAAATCCACGCCTTGTTGGATGGCTTGGATCCGCGCCCATTGCAGTCCGTGGACAAATCCTTCCCGAGCTGCCTGAACCTTGGCTTTTTGAACACCCACTTGCCACGACGACAAGCCCCAAGCAGCGCCTATCGCTGTCAAAGCCAGCACGCACAAAGCCTCGGCCAGCCCAAAGCCGGTGGCGGTGGGCGCAGGCGTGGGAGCGTGCAAAGTTGGCATGATTCGTTAATTAAAAATAACTCATTTTTAATCTGCTTTGATGCCCTTGGCAAGTGGGGCATGGCCTGGGTTGCGCGCGTGGGAAATGTTTTTTGGGCTGGCGCGAGGGAATGCTGATAGAATCCTCCGCTTCGAATCTTTAGGCGCGTAGCTCAGCTGGTTAGAGCACCACCTTGACATGGTGGGGGTCGTTGGTTCGAGTCCAATCGCGCCTACCAATGCCTCGTCGCTTCACCAGGAAACGACATTTCCTTTGCCCTTTGACGACGGTGTGCCTGGCCCATTACGGACCCCTTTCAGGGAGAAGTTCTTGTCACGAGGGGCCTTGGCCCTTTTTTTCAATGGGGGGCAATGGTGGTGGGGCTACCTTGACTGTCTTCACCTCTGCATCAATGATTTCCCCACCGGAATGTCGTGATTGCTGAGCCCACGGCTGGGCTTTTTTCTGCCATTGCTTGTACCGATTCAGGGTCACGAGGATATTTGGCCGGCGTCCGGTCAAAGCCCATCTGAACATTGAAATCACAAACAGAACCAAGCCCATCAACAACAGGCCCAGCAAAAAAACCAAGCCCATGCCCAACAGCCATATGCGCAGCAACCATTTCATGCTTCACCCATTGGGCCAATAGCGGCGGCTTGTGCGTCGGGTCGGTCGGAAAATAAGATGCCACCTTTGGCCTTGGACGTCTTTGGGGTTTCCATGATTTGCACCATCACGTCTCCTGGCGCGACGTGGAAGTGGCGAACAACCGCATCCGTCACATCCTTGACCAAGGATCGCTTTTGATCCAAGCTTCGACCCTCCAGGGCATAGATGTAAATTTCTGGCATGGCTTTTTCCTTGATTGAGGTGTGGGATCCTTGCTTTGTATTGTCAGCCAAGGGCGGAAATGGCCCCTACCCGTGCTTGCCCTCTCCCCCGGGAAAACCTGGATTTGATTGCATGGGGCCGTTCCTAGAATGGTTCGAAATCCTTTCAAAACATTCATGACCAGAGAGCGGCTGCATGGTTAAAAAATCCCCAGAGCCCAAAGTTGACGACGTCGCCTCAACACGGGTCATCAAGAAGTACCCCAATCGGCGCTTATATGACAGCGCGTCATCTTCTTACATCACCCTGGCCGACATCAAGCAATGGGTGATCGACGGTGTGTCGGTCCAAGTGGTGGATGCCAAAACCAGCCAAGACCTCACGCGCAGCATTTTGTTGCAAATCATTTTGGAAGAGGAGGCCTGTGGCTCTCCCTTGTTCACCGAAAAAGCCCTGGCCGACATGATTCGTTTTTATGGCCACACCATGCAAACCCACATGGGCGGTTTCATTGAAAAAAACATGCACATGCTCAAAGACATGGTGGGGCAATACAACGCACATGTCTCGCCCTTGTCTGGCACCGCTGCAAAACCTTTTGCGGGCATGCAGCCCCCGGCTGTACAACAGATGATCAGCGGTTACATGGAGCAGTCGCAGAAAGCCGTTGCCCAATTGCAGACCCAAATGCAAGAGAACATGAAACGGCACACCGAACAAATGTTGACAGCCATGGGGCTGAAACGCTGATCCACGCCAGGCCCGATTTGCGGGGACAATGCGGGCATGTCAATCTCTGAAATCCTGGCCCCAGCAGGCCCGCGCACCACGCCACCCAAAGTGGGTTTTGTCAGCTTGGGCTGCCCCAAGGCCTTGACCGACTCCGAACTCATCCTCACTCAGCTCAGTGCCGAGGGCTACCAAACCTCCAAGTCCTTTGAAGGTGC
>CAMDJU010000130.1 GCA_945900695.1 Bordetella parapertussis
GTGGGCGATGTGGTGCGCTTGGCCACGCCTGCGGGTGTGCAGACACTTGAGGTGTTGTCGGTGGCTTACCCCACACCCCCTGAGCCCTGAATTTTTTCAACCGATCAATGATGTCGGCCTGTGGTGGCAGGAGAGGTGACCCGATGCGCCTGCACGACCGAGGGAGTGCGGCGTAAATTGCGCAGCACGCTGTCCAGGTGACTGGTGTCGCGCACAGCGATCACAAAGCGCAATTCAATGGCGGCTTCTCCGGTGGTCTCGTCAGCCATGTTGACCCGGGTGATGTCTGCCTCGGCACTGGTCATGGCGGCGGCCACGCGGGCCAAAACCCCTTTGCCATTGTTGACAGTCACCACCAACTCGGACTCAAAGGTTCGCGCGGGCTCATCAGACCACTCCACCCCCATGAAACGTTCGCGGTCCTTGTATTGCAAGCGCTGGCCCACACCGCAGTCGCTGGTGTGTATGGTCAACCCTTCGCCGCGACCCAGGTAACCCAAGATGGGGTCGCCCGGCAGGGGGCGGCAGCAAGGTGCAAATTGCACCGACGCGTTTTCGCTGCCGTCGATCAGCACCGAACCTTGAGACACAGTCTCGTGGGCGGTGAAGCGCTCGCGGCTGAGGAGCAAAGGGTCGGGCTTTTCGCCGATTTCGCTGAGCAAGCCCACCAAGCGTTTGGCCACGATATGTGCCACTCGCTTGCCCAGGCCGATATCGGTGAGCAGTTCTTCGCGGCTGCGGCTGCCTGTGAAGCGCAGCAACCGGTCCCACAGCCCTGAGTGTTGGCCTTCGTGGTCGGGTAGGCCTTCAAAACCCTCGGCACGCAACGATTGGAGCAGCATTTTTTGCCCCATTTGGGTGGATTCAACCTGGGCCAAGCCCTTGAGGTAGTGGCGTATTTTGGAGCGTGCCCGACCGGTGCGCACAAAGCCCAGCCAAGCTGGGTTGGGCGCGGCCACGGGGGAGGTGATGATTTCCACCACATCGCCATTGCGCAGCTCGGTGCGCAAGGGAACGGAATCACCATTGATTTTGACCGCCATGGTGCGGTCGCCAATGTTGCTGTGCACGGCATAAGCAAAGTCGACAGCCGTGGCGCCACGTGGCATGGCCATGATGCGGCTTTTCGGGGTGAAAACATACACCGCGTCTGGAAACAAGTCGACTTTGACGTGGTCCCAAAATTCAGAGGCGTCGTGGGTTTCGTCTTGAATGTCCAGCAAAGATTGCAGCCATTTCGCACCCAAGCGTTCGGCTTGTTCGGCACTTTGGCGGTCGTTCTTGTACAACCAATGGGCCGCCACGCCAGACTCTGCCACCACGTTCATGGACTGGGTGCGCAGTTGAAACTCCACGTTGGTGCCCGAAGGCCCCACCACCGTGGTGTGCAAGGACTGGTAGCCGTTGAGTTTGGCGATGGCGATGTGGTCTTTGAAGCGCCCCGGCACCGGTTTATAGAGTTGGTGCAGCAGTCCCAGCGCGGTGTAACACTCCGTCACACCGCCCAAAATCAAGCGAAAGCCATACAAATCGTTGACCTGGGCAAAGCTCAGGTTTTTGGTATCCATCTTTTTATAGATGGAGTGCAATGTTTTTTCGCGCCCTGTGATTTGCATAGCCAAGCCGGTTTTGCGAAAAATGGCTTCCACTTCATGCTGGACTTTTTTCATCACATCACGGCGGCGATTGCGCGCCCGCGTGATGGCTTTTTCCAGTACCTTATAACGCCAGGGCATCAAATGGCGAAACGATAAATCTTGTAACTCGCGGTAGGTTTGGTTCAGGCCCAAGCGATTGGCAATGGGCACATAAATATCCAATGTTTCGCTGGCGATGCGCCGCCATTTCTCAACCGGCATGTCTGACAGGGTGCGCATGTTGTGGCTGCGGTCGGCCAACTTGATCAGGATCACGCGCACATCGCGAGCCATGGCCAAGAGCATTTTCCTGAAGGATTCGGCTTGGTTTTCTTCGCGGGTATCAAACTGTAATTTGTCCAGTTTGGTCAGCCCGTCCACCAGCTCGGCCACGGTGGGGCCAAACTTTTCAATCAACTCGGTTTTAACGATGCCGCAGTCTTCCAGCACGTCGTGCAGCAAAGCTGCCATCAGGGCCTGGGCGTCCAGCTTCCATTGGGCGCACTGGGCTGCCACCGCGATGGGGTGGGTGATATAGGGCTCACCGCTGCTGCGCAGTTGGCCCAAATGGGCTTCGTCGGCCAAACGGTACGCGCGCCTGACTTGCTCAACTTCCTCCGTGGAGAGGTAGTCCAGTTTGGCCATCAAGGCTGCAAAACTGGCCGCCGCCGCATTCGCCGCAGCGTGCGCAGGCTTGGCAGGTTGGGTCGGGCTGAGTGTGTTCACAGCCTTGACTGTATCAATTTGTCGTTGGTCGGGCCAAAATACGGCGACAGGCGAAAAAAAACACCGCCAAAGCGGTGTCTTTTGGAAGTGCTATCAGGCTTTAGCCTGGCACTTTTTTGAGCATTTCGATGCCAATTTTTCCGGCAGCGATCTCGCGCAGCGCAGTCACACCAGGCTTGTTTTTGCTTTCAATTTTGGGGGTGTGACCTTGGCTGATCATGCGCGCACGGTAAGTGGCGGCCAACACGAGTTGGAAGCGATTGGGAATGAATTCCAGGCAGTCTTCGACGGTGATGCGGGCCATTGCTTTACTCCAGAGGGTCATTTCAATTTGAGGGCCTGAAAAATGTCAGCCCGAGCGCGTCGCAAGGCTTTGTATTTGAGCCGTTGCGAGTGAACAATGGCTTTGAGGTCAAACAAAGCCCGTTCAAACAACTCGTTGATTATAACGAAGTCAAATTTGGGGGCCTGAGACATCTCATGGGCCGCGTTCTTGAGTCGGGTTTCGATCACATCCAGGCTGTCTTCGCCCCGGTTTTGCAGCCGCGAGCGCAACTCATCCCAGCTGGGGGGGAGGATAAAGATGAGAACGGCGTTGGCAAAAATTTTCTTGATCTGTAGTGCCCCTTGATAGTCGATTTCCAGCACCACGTCGGCCCCTTGGGCGATGCGCTGCTCAATGGATTCGCGGGAGGTGCCGTAGCGGTGTCCGTGCACCGTGGCCCACTCCAAAAAAGCCTCGCTTTGTATCAAAGCATCAAAGGCGGCGTCGCTCACAAAATGGTATTCGCGGCCATCTTTTTCTTGGCCGCGTGGGGGGCGTGTGGTGTGTGAAACCGAGGGCCGCACCGCCGCATCGAGTTCCATCAAGGCCTTGACCAGACTCGATTTGCCCGCGCCACTGGGGGCTGCCACCACATACACATTGCCGGGGTAGTCCATGGGTCTTTACTCCAGGTTTTGAACCTGCTCGCGCATTTGCTCGATCAGGACTTTCATGTCAACCCCAATGCGGGTCATCTCCAAAGCGGCCGATTTCGATCCCAGGGTGTTGGCTTCGCGGTGCAGCTCCTGGATCAAAAAATCCAATCGCTTGCCAACCCCTTCCTTGGCCGGCGGGCGGTTCAGGCATTGGGTGATTTCTTCCAGATGGGCCCCCAAACGTGTCAGCTCTTCGGCCACATCAATGCGGATGGCAAAAGCGGTGGCTTCACTCAGGGCCCGGTCTTGGGCCATGTCGGCATTGGCAGATTCCTGGCCCAGGCCCAAGGCCTCTTGCCAGCGATCTAAAAAGCGTTGCCGTTGTTGGGCCACCAGGGTGGGGACCAAGGGCAGTGCCTTGGCCACCAAAGCTTGTAACTGCCCAACTTGCTCCAGCAAGTGCTGGGCCAATCGCTCGCCTTCGCGGGCCCGCGACTGCAGCAGGCTGGCCAAGGCATCATTTGCCAATTGCACCAAGGGCGCCCCCAGGTCTTGGGGGTTTGCCTGTGGCTGGACAGACAACTTGAGGATGTCGGCCACGCTCAAGCCCCGTGCCTGGGGTAAAACGGTTTGCACCTGTGCTTGCAATTGGGACAACTGATCGAGCAAGGCCGGATCGGGCTTGGTCAATCCCGCATGCTGATCGGCTTCGAGGTGGGCCCGAACCTCCACCTTGCCGCGCTTGAGTTGTGCGCTGATCAATTCGCGCAGCGCGGCCTCGTGCATGCGCAACTCGTCGGGCATGCGAAACCCCAGGTCCAAAAAGCGGCTATTGACCGAGCGGATTTCAAACCCCAGGCGCACTGGGGCTGAGGGGGCGGGGGCCGAGGCAGACGCCAGCAGCACTTGTGTGCTGGCGTAACCGGTCATGCTGTAGATGGGCACGGTAAAAATAGGGCTGTCAAAAGCTGATTATCTCAGGGAGCTGAACCGGGCCCGGGCCCAGCGTGTGATATGCGGGACAATTGCGCCCTCAACACATGCCACATTGGAAAAAAGCAGCCATGACTTTGCCCGCCTCACGCCTTGAACGCGCCGTCGATCAGATGCGCCCCGTACGCATCACCCGCCACTACACCATCCATGCCGAAGGGTCGGTTTTGATCGAGTTTGGCCAAACCAAGGTCTTGTGCACGGCTTCCGTCGAGGAAAAGGTGCCCCCGCACAAACGCGGAACGGGACAGGGCTGGGTCACCGCCGAATATGGCATGTTGCCCCGCGCAACCCACACGCGCAGTGACCGCGAGGCAGCCAAGGGGAAACAAAGTGGTCGCACCCAAGAAATTCAACGCTTGATTGGCCGCTCGCTGCGAGCTGTGTTTGATTTACAAGTCTTGGGCGAGCGCACGATTCAAATTGATTGCGATGTGTTGCAAGCCGATGGCGGAACCCGCACGGCCAGCATCACCGGTGCCTATGTCGCTGCCCAAGATGCCGTTCGCGGCTTGCTGGCCAGCGGCAAGATCAGCCAGTCACCCATCACCCATGCGGTGGCTGCCATATCGGTAGGTATTCTCAAAGGCCTGCCTTTGCTGGACTTGGAGTACACCGAAGACGCCGCATGTGACACCGATATGAACGTGGTGATGACGGGTGCGGGCCATTTTGTGGAAGTCCAGGGCACGGCAGAAGGTGCGGCCTTTACCCGCCTGGAAATGGACCAATTGCTGGGCTTGGCCGAAAAAGGCATCCAAGAATTGTTCGCGTTGCAACAGCAAGCCCTGGGTTGATGGGTGGGGCCATGCGTCAATTGGTGTTGGCATCGAACAATGCGGGCAAACTGGCCGAGCTGCAAATGTTGTTCGCCCCTTTGGGGTGGCAATTGCGCCCCCAATCTGATTTCCATGTCCCTGAGGCCGATGAGCCGTTCCACACTTTTGTAGAAAACGCTCTGGCCAAAGCGCGCCATGCCGCAGCCCACACGGGTTTGCCAGCGGTGGCCGATGATGCGGGCTTGTGTGTGGATGCTTTTGATGGTCTGCCAGGGGTGCAAACCGCCCACTATGCGACCCAGTTTGGTTACCCCAAGGGGGACGCCGGCAATGTCCGCGCCTTGTTGGAGCAACTCGATGGTGTCGCCCAACGCAGGGCTGCCTTGGTCAGCACCTTGGTGGCGGTCAGAACCGCGCAAGACCCCGAGCCCTTGATCGCGGTGGGCCGTGCAGTGGGCGAGATCACCACTGCACCGAAGGGCAGCCATGGCTTTGGTTTTGACCCGGTGATGTTTTTGCCAGAACTGGGTCAAACCTTTGCCGAACTCGATCCCAAGGTGAAAAATCAATACAGCCACCGCGGCCGGGCTGCGAGACAACTGGTGACGCTGATGCAAGCGCAGTGGATCTGATCTTGAGCCCCACAACTGTCAGCTTGGACCTGGCCCAGTTGGGCGATGCAGCGCATTGGCTCAGGCCGGGCACCTTGCAGCTGCCCGCCTTGCCGCCCTTGTCTTTGTATGTGCATTTGCCCTGGTGCCTGAAAAAATGCCCGTATTGCGACTTCAACTCGCATGCCTGGGGGCCTGCCATGGGGGAGTTACCGCAAGCGGCGTATATCCAGGCGGTGGTGGCCGATTTGCAGCAATCCTTGCCCTTGGTGTGGGGGCGACCGGTGCACAGCATTTTCATTGGCGGCGGCACCCCCAGCCTGTTTGAGCCTTGGGCGATTGAGCAATTGCTGGGTCAGATCCGTGCCTTGTTGCCGCTGGTGCCCGATTGCGAAATCACCCTGGAGGCCAACCCCGGCACTTTTGAGACCGATCGCTTTCATGGCTACCGTGCGGCGGGTGTCACGCGCTTGTCGGTGGGGGTGCAAAGTTTTCACAACGACAGCTTGCGCGCCTTGGGCCGGGTGCACGACGCCGACCAAGCCATGGCCGCGGTGCGTGAGGCGGCCGACGCTTTTGACACCTTCAACATTGATTTGATGTATGCCTTGCCGGGCCAAAGCCTGAGCGCCTTGCAGCACGATTTGGACACCGCCCTCGGGTTGGCACCGCCACACTTGTCCATCTACCACTTGACCATCGAGCCCAACACCTGGTTCGAGCGCCACCCGCCCAGTTTGCCCGAGGATGACGAGGCTTTTGACATGCTCGACATCATCACCCAAGGCACGGCCGAGCAGGGGATGTCGCGTTATGAGGTATCGGCCTATGCCCAAAAGGGCCACGCTTGTTGGCACAACACCAATTATTGGCAATTTGGGGACTACCTGGGCATTGGCGCGGGCGCGCACAGCAAGATCAGTTTTCCGCACCGGGTATTGCGCTTGATTCGTTACCGTGAACCCGCCCTCTATCAAAAGCAAGCCATGGCAGGGCAGGCGGTGAGCCAAGGCCATGAAGTCGCGCGCAAAGACTTGGCTTTTGAGTTTGCCCTGAATGCGTTTCGGTTGAAAAACGGTTTTGCATTGAACGACTTCAGCGCCCGCACGGGCTTGCCCTTGAGCGCCATTGAGGCCACGCTGGCGCAAGCCTTGCAAAAAGGTTTGATCGAAGCAGTGGATCAGCGGGTCAGGCCCACAGAGCGGGGCTTTGACTTTTTAAATGACCTGGTGGAATTGTTTTTGCCGCCAGAGGGCAAGTCTGTGGTGCACCCAGGGGTCGCAGAGCAAGCACTGGTTTTCCGGCCGAATCAGTGAGCTTTTTTCTTGCTTTGGCGAACCCGCCAAATCTCGTCGATCACCATGGTGACGGCCCCGATCGATATGGCGCTGTCAGCCACATTGAACGCAGGGAAATGGCCGCCATGAAACAGCGGCTCTAAAAACGCCCAGTGGAAGTCGGCAAAGTCGATCACATGGCCATAGAAAATGCGGTCCAACACATTGCCCACTGCCCCACCCAGGATGAGTGAAATGGCCAGACAAAACAGCTTTTGCTGGGGGTGGCTTCGCAGCATCCACACGATGAAGACCGCCGCTGCACTGCCCAGGCCAATGAAAAACCAGCGTTGCCAACCAGACGCGGAGGCCAAAAAAGAAAAAGCAGCCCCGCTGTTGTGCACCCGCACCAGGTTGAAAAAATCGGTGATGACCAGGCTTTCGCCCCATTGAAAATGACCCACGATCAATACCTTGGTCAGCTGGTCCAGCACCAAAATCAACAGCGACAGTGACAGCCAAAGCTTCAGGGAGGGGGTGTTGCGTGAGGCCACGATTTGACTCCTGTTCAGGCAAACGAACGTGTTTCGCCCACGCCGTG
>CAMDJU010000131.1 GCA_945900695.1 Bordetella parapertussis
CCACCCATGGCCGAGGCGGCCCCGGCGGCGTCCGGAAACGGGCCCACGGCACCGGTTTGTCCAATTGGTTGATGCACCCCATGGGCCAGCATGATCAACATGAAAGGCAAGATCAGACCGGGCACACCGGTGGCTGGGAAATGCGCGCATATGAACAGGGAGATGCCACCGCTGAGGGTCATGCCACCGGCCACCCAGATGGTTTTGCGCAAGCCCCAGCGTGCCAACCAGCGGCGGCACACCCAAGTGCCCACGATGTACGACGAAGTGGAGCAAAGCAAAATCAAGCCGTATTCCAAGTTGCTCAAACCCATCACATGGATGAACACAAATGAAGACGAGGCCAAATAGGTGAACAAATAGCCATAGGTGCACATGGACAACAAGGTATAGGCGCGAAAACTGGGGTTGGACAAAAAGCGAACCCAATTGCCGCTGAGCACCCGCCATTGCAAGGCCGTGGGGTCTGGGGTGTGCAGGCTTTCTTGAAATTTTCCCCATACCAGGGCGCAGGTGAGGGCGCCGTAAATCACCAACACCACCAGGGCTGAGCGCCAGCCGCTGTACGCCGCCAGCCAGCCGCCCAATGGGGCGCTCAGGCACAAAATAAAACCAAGCCCGGTGAACGCTTTGGACATCAAGCGCGCGCCCTCGCCAGGGCTGAAACTGTCGCGCACGATGGCGCGGGCACACATCACCACCGAGCCCATGGCCGCACCTTGCAGGGTGCGCCACAGGATCAACTGCTCAATGGACGGCGCCAAGGTGCAAAAAACCGCAGCCAAGGTGAAAGCCGACAAACCACACAACAGCACAGGACGCCGACCCCAGCGGTCGGACAAAGGGCCCCAAAACAATTGTGAAACCCCAAACGCCAGCAGCATCCCGGTCAAGGTGAGCTGGGCTTGCGACATGCTGGCGTTCAAGTCCAGCTTCAAGGTGGGCAAGGCCGGCAGGTACAGGTCGGTGCTGATGGGCATGGTGCCCACCAACAGCGACAACAAGGCGATGAGCAGGGGTTCGCTCATGCGCTTCATGTCAGCGGCCCCGCATGAAAAGGGCATCCAACTCGGCCACGCTGATTTGGCGCCAGGTCGGCCGGCCGTGGTTGCACTGGTCGGCGCGCTCGGTGGCTTCCATTTGGCGCAGCAAGGCATTCATTTCGTCCAGGTTGAGGCGGCGGTTGGCGCGCACCGCGCTGTGGCAAGCCATGCTGGCCAAGGTTTCATTGCGGGCGCGCTCCAGCACTTGCGTGGCACCGTGGGATTGCAACTCTTCCAACACACTGCGCGCCAGGGCCACAGCGTCACCCTGGGCCAAGGTGTTGGGCACGCTGCGCACCGCCAAGGAGGTGGGCGAGAGCACCGACAGTTCCAGGCCCAATCGATGCAAGGCCTCGGGGTGGGCTTCGGCGCAGGCCACTTCTTGGGGCGAGGCTTGAAAAGATGCCGGGATGAGCAGCGCTTGGCACTCAATCCCTTGGCCATCCCATTGGCCTTTGAGCCGTTCATAGACCACCCGTTCATGGGCGGCATGCATGTCCACCACGATCAAGCCCAAGTTGTTCTCGGCCAAGATATAAATGCCTTGCAATTGGGCCAAGGCGCGGCCCAATGGCCAATCGGTGGGGGCTTGATCGGCCATCGGCGGGGGCGTGTCGATCGGTTGGGTGGGCGCGTCCATCGGTGCGAAAGATTCGCTCAGGCCGGTTGAGAGGGGGTGTATCTGGGGGGGTAAATGCAAGCCTTGGCCGGTAGGCGAGGGTTGCGGCTTGCCCCAAAGCACATCCAGCTCGGCAACCCGGTGTCCGGTCGACCAGTCCAACCGCGCTTGCGGCCATGTGGCGGTGCGCAAGGGTGGGGATGGCGTGAATGCGGTAAGGGTCGGGGAGGGTGCTGCGCTTTGGCCCAATCGGGGCAAGGCCAGCGCGTTGTCCACGGCGGTGCGCACTGCTTGGTGGACTTCGCGGCTGTCGCGAAAGCGCACCTCAATTTTGGTCGGGTGCACGTTCACATCGACACGGGCAGGGTCGATGTCGATGAATAGCACATACACCGCTTGGCGTTGACCATGCAGCACATCGTCATAGGCACTGCGCACGCCATGCCCAATGACTTTGTCGCGCACAAAGCGGCCGTTCACGTAGGCAAATTGCTGGTCGGGCCTGGCCCGCGCTGCATCGGGTGTGCCGGCAAAACCATGCACCCGCAAAGGGCCAGCACTGTGGTTCACGGCAACGGCATCAGCCACAAAGGACTCGCCCAACACATCGCCCAAGCGCAGCGCAATCGCCTCTGGACCGCTGTGGGCACGCCATTGCGCCAGGGTTTTTCCCTCGTGCCAGATGGAAAAGCCCACATCCGGCCTGGCCAGTGCATGGCGGCGCACGCTGTCGACGCAATGGGCCAACTCGGTGGCATCGGTTTTGAGGAACTTGCGCCGAGCCGGGGTGTTGAAAAATAAATCCTGCACTTCGACCGTGGTGCCCACCTCGCGTGCCGCCGGGCTGAGCTCACCGGTGCGCGCTTGCAAGGTCATGGCATGGGCTTGGTGGGCGGTGCGGGAGGTCAGGGCCAGATCCGACACCGAGGCAATGGCCGCCAGGGCTTCGCCCCTGAAACCCATGGTCGACACCGATTCCAGGTCCTGCAAGTTGCTGATTTTGCTGGTGGCATGGCGTTTGAGTGCCACCGCCAGTTGCTCAGGGGCAATGCCGCAACCGTTGTCTTCGACGCTGATTAACCGAACACCACCGGCGCGCAAACGCACTTGGATGAGGCTGGCCCCGGCATCCAGTGCGTTGTCCAGCAGCTCGCGCAGCACCGACGCTGGGCGCTCTATCACCTCGCCAGCGGCGATTTGACTGATCAGTTCATCGGGAAGCTCGCGGATGGGTCGCGGCAGGAGAGGGGGATTTATCACTGAAGCATTTTAGGGCTGGCGCTGCAACGATAATTGCGCAAAGGATGGCCATGGAACTGATAGCTCTTTTAATCGACTTTGTGTTGCACGTTGACCGATACATTGGGGAATTTGTGCAAAGCCACGGGGCTTGGGTTTATGCCTTGTTGTTTGCCATTGTTTTTGTCGAAACCGGCGTGGTGCTGATGCCGTTTTTGCCCGGCGACTCCTTGCTCTTCATCACTGGTGCCATGTGTGGTGCCGGCTTGATGGATTTACCTTTGGCCATGGGGGTCTTGCTGGTCGCCGCCATCTTGGGCGATCAGTGCAATTACCTGATAGGTCAGCGCGTGGGTGTGCGCGTGTTCTCTTGGAACAACCGCTGGTTCAACCGCCGCGCCTTTGACCAGGCCCATGCTTTTTACCAGCGATATGGCCCCATCACCTTGGTGCTGGCGCGATTCATGCCTTTTGTGCGCACCTTTGCCCCTTTTGTGGCTGGGGTGGCAGAGATGGAGCGCACCCGCTTCACCCTGTTCAATGTGGTGGGGGCCTTGATTTGGGTGGTGGGCTTGTGCGGCGCCGGTTTTTTGTTTGGCAACCTGGAGGTGGTGCGCAAAAACCTGCAAATCATCATTTGGGCCTTGATCTTGGTGCCAGGTTTGGTGGCCATTGTGGGTGCATACAAGGCCTCGCGCACGGCCCCTTGAAAACCCCCGCTGGGCGCAGCGATGGCCCAGCGAGGTCAAGCGGCGGTCGATCAGATGTCGATCACCACATTGCCAATGTCACGCCCTGCTTCCACGCATTCGTGTGCGGCCACGATGTGGTCCAGCGAAAAGCGCGGTCCAATGCCATGCACCAGCTTTTTGTGGCTCAACAAGTCATTGAGGTCCGCCAGTGAGCGTGCCCGGTCCGCAGCGTTGAGCTCGTAGACGATGAAAAACTTCAACTGGTACGCATTGATCAACAAGGACCGAAAGCTCAAGGGGGTCTCGGCGGCGTTTGATCCGTAACAAATCAACTGACCTTCTGGCGCCAGCACACCCTGGGGCAGCCATGTGGCGGTGGTGGAGAAATCCATGTCGATGATGGCGTCCACGCCTTTGCCATTGGTCAGGCTTTTGACGCGCTCAGGCACCGACTCGGTTTTGTAATTGATCCAATCCTTCACGCCCACGCTGATGGCGTGGTCGGCCTTGGCCTGCGAGCCCGCGGTGCCGATCACCCGGCCCCCAGCCAGCATCACCATTTGTGACACATAGTGGCCCACGGCCGAGGGTGCGCCAGTGACCAATACAGTTTTGCCGTTCAGGTCACCGGCCAAATGCACGGCTTGGATGGCGGTCAAGCCCGGTATGCCCATGCAGGCCCCAGCGGCAAAGTCGGTGCCATCGGGCAAAAGATGGGCTTGGGCTTGGGGCAGCACGATGTACTGCGCAGCGGTTCCAAAAGGGCGTTTGTATTGGGCGTTCCATGTCCACACGCGTTGGCCCATGCGGCTGGCGTCCACGCCTGCACCGACTTGATCGATCACACCGGCACCATCGCTGTGGGGGATGTAACGCTCGCCCACCAATGGGCGTCCTTTGCGGTTTTTCACATCCGACGGGTTGACGCCTGAAGTTTTCAACAGCACCCGCACTTCGCCGGGGCCGGCTTGCGGGGTGGGCATGTCGTCAACGACCAACACGTCTTTGGCGTCGCCATTGTGGGTGTACCAGGCTGCTTTCATGGGGGATCCTTCGGGGTCAGGTTGTGGGTAAAAGGGAGCCATTGTGCGGGACACGCCCGCGCCTTGCATCAGACCATGCGGTTGCGGGCCAAAGGTGGGTTGCGCTGAAAGTAGCGCTCGATGCTGCGCATCAAGGCTTCGGCCAGTTGTTCTTGATAAGCCTCGCTGGCCAAGCGCAGCTCTTCTTCGGGGTGGCTGATGAAACCGGTTTCAATCAGCACGCTGGGGATGTCTGGGGCTTTGAGCACGGCAAACCCGGCTTGTTCTACCGTGGGCTTGTGCAACTTGATCAGTTGGCGCATCTGCCCCAACATTTCTTGGCCCAATTTCAAGCTGTCATTGATCTGGGCCGTGGTGCTCATGTCAAACAAAGCCTGTTGCACATGTGCGTCTTGGGTTTTGATGTTCAGGCCCCCAATCGCATCGGCACGGTTTTCTTGGCCCGCCATCCATTTGGCCGCGGCACTCGTTGCAGCGCCTTGGCTCAGCGCGAACACACTGGCGCCGCGGGCTTGGGGGTTGAAAAAAGCATCGGCATGGATGCTGATGAACAAATCGGCCTGCACCCGGCGGGCTTTTTGCACCCGCTGTTGCAAGGGGATGAAAAAGTCGGCTTCTCGGGTCAACATGGCGCGCATGGGCAAGATGCCTTGGCGTGTGCGCACGCTGGCGCGGTTGATGCGGTCGCGCAAGCGCAAGGCGATTTGCAGCACCACGTCTTTTTCGCGGGTGCCACGCTGACCCACTGCGCCCGGGTCTTCGCCACCATGGCCGGGGTCCAGCGCAACCACCACCCAGCGCAATGATTGCGGCGGCTCCTGAGCAGCCTCGGGGGACACAACAACCCCAGGTGGGCTTGGGCTGGTGCTGCCACCCTGGGTCATGGGGCTGGGCGAGACCCATCGTGGGTTGCTGGGGATGGGAGAAACGGTTTGGGGACCAGCGCTGGCCGTTGTGGTTTGCTCGGTCGGCGTGGGCTCGGGCTTTTTGCTGGTCGGTGCAGAGGGGGTGCCACTGACCCGCGGCTGAACCGATTGTTGGGCCATCCATTCACCCAAGGGGTCGGTGGTGCTGGCTTTGGGCGCGGCTTTTTCAAGTTCGGCGGCCTTGGGCATGCGCTCGGCGATCAAGGCTTCCAGCGGATCAGCGGCCTCAGTGGGGTAAAGGTCCAGCACCAACCGGTGTTGATATTGGGCTTGCCCCGATTTGATGGGCGCCAATTGAAAAACCTGGGGCTGCACCATGGTGCGCAAGTCCAGCACCAAGCGTACCGTGGTCGGGGTGAATTGGCCCACCCGAACACCGGTGATGTAGGGATCGTCAGAGCGCACTTTGCCCACCAATTCGCGCAGGGCCGGGTTGAGCTCAATGCCTTCGATGTCCACCGCCAAGCGGGGTGGGTTGGCCACGAACTGGGTTTGGGTGGACAAGGCGTTGTCCGATTCGATGGTCACCCGCGTGTAGTCTTTGGCCGGCCACACACGCACCGCCAAAATCGCTGCACCCCGCGCCAACTCGTGCAAGCCCAGGCTCAGCACCAAACTGCCCGCTTTGAGCACATGGCGCCGCTTCATGCCAACAAAGCCTCGCCACGCGAACTGAGCGCGCGCCAATCCACAGCGCGCGAGGTGTCGCCGGTCCATTGAATGTGCATGGCGACATCCGGTGCGGGCAGGGCTGGGCCGGCATTTTGGGGCCACTCACACAACTTCAGCCCCGGGGTGGCAAAGACATCGCGAAAGCCCGCGTCTTCCCATTCCTGCGGGTCGGTGAAGCGGTAGAAGTCGAAATGCCAAATGGCCAGCGCACCCGTGGCCAGTTCGGTGCTGTGCGGCTCGACCACCGCATAGGTCGGGCTTTTGATGCGCCCCTGCACGCCCAAAGCCACCAACAGGTGGCGCACCCAGGTGGTTTTGCCGCTGCCCAACTCCCCGTGCAAGTGCACAATGGCGTCGCCCGCCACCGGCAATCGGCGCAAGCGATCGGCCATGCGTTGCGCACTGGCGATGGTGGCGGCCTCATCGGGCCATTGTTCAGTGTGAACCATTCCGGAGTTAATCAAGGGGCAGGGGTGTTGATCGATCGTGTGGATTTGTGGGACCGTTTGCAAGCCTGGGCCCAAGAACTGGGATTCTCGCAAATTGGCGTGTCCGGCGTTGACTTGACCGATGCGGAGCCTGGGCTGGCGGCGTGGTTGGACCAAGGCTTTCATGGCGACATGGCCTACATGGCTGCACATGGCATGAAGCGGGCCAGGCCCTCGGCCTTGCTGCCCGGCACCGTCAGCGTGATCACCGCACGCATGGATTACCTCCCCAACGAGGGTGGCATTGGGCACGGCCCGCTGGCCCCAGACCGAGATGCCGATTGGCAAACCCGGGAGTGGCAGCGCTTGTCCGAGCCGCACCAAGGCGTGGTGTCCCTGTATGCCAGGGGGCGCGATTACCACAAGGTGATGCGCCAGCGCTTGCAGCAATTGGCCAACCGCTTGCAAGACCACATCGGCCCCACCGGTCACCGGGTGTTCACCGATTCGGCCCCGGTGCTCGAAGTGGAGTTGGCCCAGCGCAGTGGCTTGGGCTGGCGCGGCAAGCACACCTTGTTGCTCAACCGCGAAGGCGGGTCGATGTTCTTTTTGGGTGAGGTGTTCATTGACCTGGCGTTGAGCCCGACGCCGGCGCAGTCACCGCACTGTGGCACCTGCAACGCCTGCATCGATGTGTGCCCGACCCAGGCCATCGTTGCCCCATTCCGCTTGGACGCCAGGCGCTGTATTTCCTATTTAACGATTGAACACCCAGGCGCCATCGACCTGGCCTTGCGCCCCCTGATGGGTAACCGCGTTTACGGCTGTGATGATTGCCAATTGGCCTGCCCTTGGAACAAATACGCCCA
>CAMDJU010000132.1 GCA_945900695.1 Bordetella parapertussis
ACTTGTTCGCCGTGGCAAGACACACAGTGCTGGGCAACGATGGTTTGCACTTGGGCCAAAGTGGCCACGGCGGGGGCGGCGCTGGGGGCTGGTGCGGGGGCTGGGCGCAGCCACACCACCACACCGATGATGATGGCCACACCCACCGCGGCAAACGGCCAGGGGTTGGCCGCACGCTGGTGGTTCCAAGCGTGGCGCTGCACAAAAAACTGTAGTGGTTGGACAGCATGGCAAACAGCACCGGCAAGGTGAAGTAGGTGTTGTGCACGCTGCGCTGCTTGCCGCGTTTGCCGTGGATGGCCATTTCCATGGGGTCGTAGGTTTTGCCTGAGGTCATGGCGGCCACCACTTTGCGCTGCCCCGGAATGATCCAGAAAAACACATTGGCGCTCATGGCGGTGGCGATCATCGCGCCCACGATCAAAAAGGCCGCCCGCCCAGCAAACAGCTGGCAGGTGAGCCAGCACGAGAAGGCGATCACGAGAAACATCAAGCCACCGACCCAGGCCTCACCGTTTTCGCGAAACCCAAAGATGCGGGAGATGGCGTCGTACACCAACCAAAAGGCGACCAACAAACCCACGGCCGTGGCGCCCGCGGCCACTGGCGACCAAGCGAACAAGGATTGGTCGATCAAAAAAGTGCCGGCGTTCCACAGGTAGAGCACAGTAAACAGGGCAAAGCCACTCAACCAAGTGCTGTAGCTTTCCCAGTAAAACCAATGCAAAGGGGTGTGGATTTTTTTCGGTGCCACCATGTACTTTTGCGGGTTGTAAAAACCCCCGCCGTGCACCGCCCACATGGCCCCGTCAACGCCTTTTTCGAGCAAGTCGGGCGAGTTCGGACGCACCAAGTTGTTGTCCAAGAACACAAAGTAAAACGAAGAGCCCACCCAAGCAATCGCGGTGATGACGTGCACCCACCTCAGCAAAAGGTTGGCCCAGTCTAAAAAATAAGTATCCATGTCAATGTCTCAGTCAGCCAAGTGTGACGGTGTCACCCTCACCACTGCGGGCGCTGTGAGGGGGAGAACAGGTCGCGAACAAGGGTGTGGCCCCGCTCCGCTGCGACAGGAGTGGCAAGTGTATACACTTTTAGCGCTGCAACAACTGGGCGGCCACCGCCACCGCGATCACCTCGGGTTGTTTGCCTTCGATGCCATCGATGCCAATCGGGCAGGTGACGCGGTCAAAGTCTGCGGGGCCAAAACCTTTGGCCTCCAAGCGGTGGCGAAAAGTGGCCCATTTGGTGTCGCTGCCAATCAAGCCAATGTAGGGCAGGTCTTGTTGTTGGCGGGCACGCAGCAAACAAGCGGCCAAGATGTCCAGGTCTTCGGCATGGCTGAAGCTCATCATCAGCACATGGCAACCAGCGGGCAAGTCCCACACGGCTTGTTGCACCGGGTCGGAGTGTTCACAGCGCACATTGGCCGGCACTTGTTCGGGAAATATTTCGTCTCGGCTGTCCACCCACAGCACCGACATGGGCAAGCGGCCCAGCACCTCGATCAAGGCCTTGCCCACATGCCCGCCACCAAACAAGGCCACCGGTTGGGCCTGCGCTTGGGTCTGGTGTTGAAGCCGTGGCAGATCGGCCTGTGTGATGGGCTCAAACCCCAGCACCACCACCCCACCGCAACACTGGCCCAAGCTGGGCCCCAATGCGAAGCGGTGCTCAAAAGGGGCAGGCTTGTCCAAAGCCCTGCCAGCCAATGCGGTACGGGCCAGGCGAATGGCCTCAAACTCCAAATGACCGCCGCCCACCGTGCCCACGGTGTGGGTGGCGGTGACCGCCATCCAAGCCCCCACCTCGCGCGGGCCCGAGCCTTGCACCGAACGCACGCTGACCCAGATGGCAGGCGCGGCTTGCAACCAGGGGGTCAAGTCAGACAATGAATACAAAAGTTACTCCGGGTTTGCCTTTGTGTCACAAAGGGTGAAACAAGCGCACAGTATGGCGCATGCGCTGGTTTTGTTGTGTGAATGCCGTGCTTGTTGTGCACGAATGAATTTAGCAATCCATGAAGATCTATCACCCGCATCGCTGTCAATGGCGACTCCAACTGTTTTGGCCCATCCTGGCCTTGGTGTTGGGTGCTTGCGTGAGCAAACCGCCCGTGGCCGTCGCCCCACCGGTGGTCGAACCACCCCCACCGCCCCCCGTGGTGATCATCCACCCCCCGAAACCAGCGCCATTGGTCATTGCGCCAGAGCCAGAACCGGTGCCCGTGCTGGTGTCCAAAGCGCGCAGCGATCGTGAGTTTCGCAAAGATGCAGCGCGGCATATTTATGAACAAAACGCTCACCGCATTTACAGCGGTCGGCTGCCGCCCTTGCTCAAGGCGGTGGGCGTGATGGATGTGGTGGTCGACCGGCGCGGCCATGTGTTGCGGTTGGAGTGGCGTCGGGCCCCCAAACACGCGCCCGATGTCATCAAAGAAATCGAGCGCACCGTGATGGCCGCTGCCCCCTACCCGGCACCGATTCACTTGGGCCAGGCCACCTACACCGACACCTGGTTGTGGGACAAAAGCGGGCGCTTTCAACTCGACACCCTCACCGAAGGTCAGCGCTGAGGCCGGCCCACTGGCTAGAGGGTGCCCTTGGGCTCCATCAAGCGCTGATGGGCGCGCTGATCAGTGCGCGGTCTCAGGCGCTGACTTGGGCGCTGACTTGGGCGCGCACCCGCTCGCAGGCCAACAAGATGCGCTCGGGCGTTGCCGGTGCGTCCATGTGCACCACCGCCTGGTGGTTGGCACTGGCAGAGACCGCGTCACGCAAGGCAAAGTAAGTGGACAGCGCCAGCATGAGTGGCGGCTCGCCCGTGGCCTTGCTTTTGAAAGGCGTGGACTTGACGTTTTCGCCATCGAACAAACTGACCTTGAAGTGCTCGGGCACGTCCCCGGCCACCGGGATTTTGTAGGTGCTGGGTCCGTGGGTGAGCAAGCGGCCTTTTTTGTCCCAAATGCACTCTTCCATGGTGAGCCAACCCATGCCTTGCACATATGCGCCTTCAATTTGGCCCTTGTCCACCGCCGGGTTGATGCTGCGGCCCACGTCGTGCACGATGTCCACCGCTTGGAGCCACCACTCACCGGTGCGGGTGTCGATCTCCACCTCGGTCACCGCCGCGCCGTAGCAAAAGTAATAAAACGCCTGGCCTTGCAGGGTTTGAAAATCGTATTTGATTTCGGGCGTCATGTAAAAACCGGTGACGCTCAAACCCACGCGATCCAACCACGCTTGCTTGGCCACCTTTTCCCAGGGCACTGATGGCGCGCCTTGGGCCGAACCGGCATGCGCCGCATGGCTGTGAAAGCGCACATCGTTGGCGTCACATCCCAACAACCGCGCCGCCACCGGTGCCAAACGGGCACGCATTTGGTCGCAGGCATTGTTGATGGCCGCGCCATTGATGTCCGCGCCGCTGGACGCCGCTGTGGCAGAGGCGTTGGGCACTTTTTGGGTGTCGGTGGCGGTGACGCGCACGCTGGACACTGAAATGCCCAAGCCATCGGCGGCCACTTGGGCCATCTTGGTGTTGAGGCCTTGGCCCATCTCGGTGCCACCATGGTTGACGCTGACCGAGCCGTCCATGTAAATGCTGATCACAGCGCCGCCTTGGTTCAGCATGGTGGCGGTGAAGCTGATGCCAAACTTCAAGGGCACCATGGCCAGGCCGCGCTTGCGCTGCGTGTGGCTGGCGTTGAAGGCGTTGACCGATTCGCGCCGGGCGCGGTAAGCCGACTCGACCTCGAGTTGGTCCAGCACCTTGTCGCCAATCCAATCTTCGATGCGCTGGCCGTACTGGGTCACCATGGTCGACGGGTCGCCCGAGACCGAAGGGTCGCGGTACAAATTGACACGCCGCACATCCAATGGGTCTTTGCCCAAGGTGTTGGCGATTTGCTCAATCATGGTCTCCACGCCAAACATGCCTTGGGGCCCACCGAAACCGCGAAACGCGGTGGCACTTTGCATATGGGTTTTGCAGCGGTGTCCCATGACCTTCAAATTCGGGATGTGATAGCAGTTGTCGATGTGCAAAAGGGCACGGTCGTTGACCGGGCCGGAGTAATCGGTGCTGTAGCCACAGCGCGAATACAGCGTTGCGTCCAGGCCCAAAATGCGGCCGGTGTCGTCAAAGCCCACGTCGTAGTCGATGCGAAAGTCGTGGCGCTTGCCGGTGATCATCATGTCGTCGTCGCGGTTGACGCGCAACTTGACCGGCTTTTGCAGCTTGAAGGCGGCCAGGGCTGCGCTTTGGCTGAAGATGCTGGCGTTGCCCTCTTTGCCACCAAACCCGCCGCCCATGCGGCGACAAATCACTTCCACGTCATTGGTGGTCAGGTTCAAGGCGGCGGCGGCTTCGCGCTGGTTGCCGTCCGGGTGCTGGGTGGACACATACAGGGTCAGTTGCCCGTCTTCGCGCGGCACCGCGTAGGTGATGTGGCCTTCCAGGTAAAACTGCTCTTGCTGGCCGCAGTGGGTTTGACCTTGCAAGCGGTGCGGTGCGTTGGCAATGGCCGCTGGCGCATCCCCCCGGGTGATGCCTTTGGACGGCATGACAAAGCTTTGCTGGGCCATGGCTTCGTCAATCGTCAAAATGGCAGGCAACTCACGCACAGCCACGGTGGCGCGGCTGGCGGCCTCGCGGGCGTAAAGCATCTCGCGGGCCACCACCACGGCCACGGCTTGGCCCAAAAATTCCACTTTGCCATCGGCCAAAAAGGGGTCGTCATGGATGATGGGGCCGCAATTGTTTTCGCCCGGGATGTCGCGGGCGGTGAACACCGCCACCACGCCATGCTCAGCGAGCAAGGCAGCACGGTCGATGCCTTCGCCAATCAACTCGCCATGGGCCACGGGTGACTTGACCAAGGCCGCATACAAAGTGCCGCGCAACTCGGGGATGTCGTCGGTGTAAACCGCCTCGCCAGTGACATGCAAATGGGCCGATTCGTGGATCAACTCCTGGCCTTGCACACCGGCAGGCAACAACTCGCGAAGGGTATTGGGTGCGTTCATGGTCAAGCCTCCACGGTTTGGTTGTCTTCGATGAATTGCAGCACCAGGTTGCGGGCCACCAAAGCGCGATAGGCCCAGGTGGCGCGCAAACCGTCGCGCGCAGTGAAACTCGCTGCAATGGCGGCGTCCAAGGCCGCCGCTGTGACCGCTGCAGGCGCTTGGCCTTCCAACACCGCTTCCAAGCGCGGCGCGCGGCAGGGAGAAGGCGCCAGGCCGTTGTAGGCCAGTTGCACATTTTTCAACTGGCCGTTGACCATCTCAAACCGGATGGCCGCGCAGGTGGCAGATATGTCTTGCTCAAAGCGTTTGCTGATTTTGTGCGCCTTGAACACCTGGCCAGGGCCGGGCTTGGAGATCTCCACCGCCTCGATGAACTCACCGGGCTGCAGCACATTTTTTTTCAGGCCGGTGTAGAACTGCTCCAAGGGCACCGCGCGGGTTTTGCTGCCTCGGCGCAAGTGCAACACGGACGACAAGGCCATCAAACAAGGCATGGAGTCGCCAATGGGCGAGCCGTTGGCGATGTTGCCGGCCAAGGTCGCGGTGGATCGAATGGGGGGTGAGCCAAAGCGGCGCAACACCTCGGCAAAGTCGGGGTAAGCGCCTTGGATGAGGTTCATGGTGTCTTCCAGCGACACCGCCGCTCCCACCCGCCATGCGGTGGCCGTGTCTTGCACTTGGCGCAACTCATTCACATTGCCCAAATAAACAATGTGGTCGGGCCGGGTGTATTGCTTGTTGACCTGCAAGCCAATTTCGGTGCTGCCCGCCAGCAAGGTGGCTTGTGGATGCTGGGTCAAATAAGCGGCCACTTCAGCGACGGTGGATGGGGCCACAAACTCATTGCCTTTGCGCGTGCGCAGCACAGGTTGGGAGATGATGTCGCCTTCCAAGCTGAGCGTGGGCACAGGGGAGCGGCGAATCTCTTGGAGCAAGGGCACGTCGGCTTGGTCATCGAGCTTGAGGCCAGCGCCCTTTTGACAAGCCTGCTGGGTGGCGTCAATGATCGGTTTGTAACCGGTGCATCGGCACAAATTGCCGCTGAGGGCGTCGGTGATCTCCAGCCGCTGGGGTTGGGGTTTGATCTGGACCAAATTGACCAAGCTCATCACAATGCCTGGGGTACAAAACCCGCACTGCGAGCCGTGGCAGTCCACCATGGCCTGTTGCACCGGGTGCAAGCTGCCATCGGCGCGCTTCAAGCTTTCCACGGTTTTGATCGACTTGCCATCCAGGGACGGCAGCAAATGGATGCAGCTGTTGATGGGGCGGTAATCCACCCCCTGGCCAGCGGCGTTGAGCTCGCCCACCATGACCACGCAAGCGCCGCAATCGCCTTCGGCGCAGCCCTCCTTGGTGCCGGTGCGAAGCAACTCCTCGCGCAGGTAATCTAAAACCGTGGTGGTGCGGCGCACACCCTTGGCCTCAACGATCTGACCGTCGAGCACAAAGCGAACCGTGTTGGTGACTGGAAACATGGGATGGGTGGGGGTGGGTTGAATGATTTGCAAAAATTTCAGATCATTTTAGGGACAGCCGCCGGCGGCCCCGCGAGCCCGACAAAAAAACTATCGGGCACCCTGCAAAACCGCCCCACCCCTCAAGAGCCCCGGTAAGTGGAATAGGCCCAGGGACTGACCAACAAAGGCACGTGGTAGTGGCTGCCCACATCGGCCACGCCAAAGTCCAGGCCCACTTGGTCCAGAAATGCGGGCTCGGGCAGGGCCACCCCGCGGCCCACAAAATACGCCTTGACATCAAAAATCAAGCGATAAGTGCCCGGTTTCAGGCTTTGGTTGTCATACAAAGGTCCATCTGGGTTGCGCCCATCGGCATTAAGTACCAAACGCTTCACGAAGCTCGCTTGGCCCCCATGGGTGGTGTACAAGGCCACGCCCATGCCAGCGGCGGGGCAACCGTGCATGGTGTCCAAAACATGTGTGCTCAAGCCCATGGGATCTCCTTGGCGGTGGTCAGATGCAAAAGTGTATACAATTTTTTGAACCTATTGACCGAGCCCTTCTCGTCAAGCCATGTCCGAAACCAGCACACCCACCGATCAGATTGTCGAAGGCCTGACCCGCGCCATCGTCGAGCATCGATTGCAGCCCGGCGCCAAGCTGGCCGAGCAAAAGTTGGCCGACCATTACGGTGTGTCGCGCACCCTGGTGCGCCAAGCCTTGTTTCAGTTGTCGCAAAAGCGCCTGATCCAGATGGAGCCTGCGCGCGGGGCTTTTGTGGCCACCCCATCGGTGAGCGAGGCCCGCCAAGTGTTTGCGGTGCGGCGCATGTTGGAGGCCGAAATGACCCGGGCTTTTGTGCGCATGCTCCAGCCCGAATGGTTGACCAGCTTGCAAGAACACGTGGCCCAAGAGCGTGCTGCGATCGCCCAAGACAATGTCAGCGCCCGCACCGAATTGCTGGGTGACTTTCATGTGCGCATGGCCGAGTTGA
>CAMDJU010000133.1 GCA_945900695.1 Bordetella parapertussis
CCACGGCCAGCGGTTTTACCCAGGCCAGAGCCAATACCGCGGCCAACGCGGCGGCGGTTGGGGCGTGAACCATCTGCTGGTTTGATCGTGTTGAGTTCCATGGTGAACCTTTAAAGCACTTTGACCAGATAGCTGATCTTGTTGATCATGCCGCGCACTGCAGGCGTGTCCTGCAATTCGCTCACGCTGTTGATTTTGCGCAAACCCAAGCCGCGCACAGTGGCGCGGTGAGACTCTTTGGTGCCAATGGGGCTGCGCACGAGTTTGATTTTGACGGTGGGGTTGTCGGTCATGGTGGACTCCGTATCAAGCGAAGATGTCTTCAACCGACTTGCCACGCTTGGCCGCGACTTCTGAAGCCGTGGTGCAGCGCTGCAGGGCGTCCAACGTGGCGCGAACCATGTTGTAGGGATTGGAAGACCCATGGCTCTTGGCCACGATGTCGGTGATGCCCATCACTTCAAACACCGCACGCATGGGGCCTCCGGCAATGATGCCCGTGCCCTTGGGGGCGGGGTTCATCATCACGCTGGCAGCGCCGTGGTGGCCTGTCACAAAGTGGTGGATGGTGCCGTTCTTCAAAGACACCTTGTTCATGTTGCGGCGAGCTTCTTCCATGGCTTTTTGCACCGCCAGCGGCACTTCTTTGGATTTACCCTTGCCCATACCAACGCGGCCATCGCCATCGCCCACCACGGTCAGTGCGGCAAAACCCAAAATACGACCGCCCTTGACCACTTTGGTCACGCGGTTGACCGCGATCATTTTTTCGCGCATGCCGTCATCACGGGCGCTGTCTTGCACTTTAGCTTGAACTTTTGCCATGTTGAATTCCGATCTTTAGAACTGCAAGCCAGCTTCGCGAGCGGCATCGGCCAACGCCTTGACGCGGCCATGAAAAGCAAAACCAGCGCGGTCGAATGCCACTTTGTCAATGCCAGCAGCCTTCGCCTTTTCAGCGATGCGCTTGCCAATGATTTGGGCTGCGGCCGCCGTGGCGCCCTTGCCCGAAGCACCCAAAGACTGGCGCACTTCGACCTCTGCGGTGGAGGCGGTTGCAATCACCTTGACACCATCGCCAGAAATGACGCTGGCGTAGATGTGCAAATTGGTGCGGTTGACGGTCAAACGCGCCACGCCTTGCTTGGCAATGCGGATGCGGGTTTGGCGGGACCTGCGGAGTCGTTGCTGTTTTTTGGTCAACATGCTGCCGTTCCTTATTTCTTCTTGGTCTCTTTGATCGTGATTTTTTCGTCCGAATAACGGATGCCCTTGCCTTTGTATGGCTCTGGCGGACGAATGGCACGGATCTCAGCGGCGATCTGACCCACGCGTTGGCGGTCAGCACCTTTGATGATGATTTCTGTGGGGGCAGGTGTTTCCACCTTGATGCCAGCGGGCATCTCTTTGTCAACCGGGTGTGAAAAACCCACCGTCAAGTTGAGCTTGCTGCCCTGTGCCGCGGCTTTGTAACCCACGCCCACCAGGGTGAGTTTTTTCGCAAAGCCTATGGTGACCCCAACGACCATGTTGTTGACCAACTGGCGCATGGTGCCGCTCATCGCGTTGGCTTCACGCGATTCATTGGCGGGCAAAAAGGTGATGTTGGCCGCATCCTTTTGGATGTTGACCAAAGGATTGTTGGCAATGTGCAAATGGCCGCCAGTGCCTTTGACACTGATTTGTTCAGGCGCAATGGTGACGTCCACTCCGGCGGGGACGACCACAGGCATTTTTCCTACTCGAGACATGTCTGTTTCTCCTTGGGGCTTAGGCCACGTAGCACAGCACTTCACCACCGATGCCGGTGGCGCGTGCTTTGCGATCGGTCATCACGCCTTTGGAGGTGGTGACAATCGCCACACCCAATCCGTTCATGACCTGGGGTATAGCGCCACTGCCTTTGTAGACGCGCAAGCCAGGACGGCTGACACGCTCAATGCGCTCGATCACCGGGCGACCGGCGTAATACTTGAGGGCAATTTCCAATTCGGTTTTACCCGTGTCGTTTTTGACATGGAAGCCGTCGATGTAGCCTTCATCCTTGAGAACCTGGGCAATCGCCACCTTCACTTTGGAAGAGGGCACGCTCACAGTGGGCTTGGCCACCATTTGCGCATTGCGAATGCGGGTCAGCAAGTCGGCGATGGGGTCACTCATGCTCATATTGAATATCTCCTGCCCGTTTACCAGCTGGCTTTGGTGATGCCGGGAATCTGGCCTGCGAAGGCCATTTCACGGATCTTGGCGCGTCCCAGACCAAATTGGCGGAACGTGCCACGCGGGCGACCGGTGATTTCGCAGCGGTTGCGTTGACGTGTGGGGTTGGCGTTGCGGGGCAACTTTTGCAAAGCCAGACGCGCGTCAGCACGCTCTTGGTCTGAATGCTTGGCGCTGCCCGCAATGGCCTTGAGTTCGGCGTATTTTTGAGCGTACTTGGCGACCAGTTTGTCGCGCTTGAGTTCGCGTTCGATCAATGCTACTTTAGCCACGTTGTACCTCAGTTCTTGAACGGGAAGCGAAAGCCGGTGAGGAGCGCCTTGCACTCTTCGTCGGTCTTGGCTGTCGTGGTGATGCTGATGTTGAGACCGCGCAAGGCATCTACCTTGTCGTACTCAATTTCAGGGAAGATGATTTGTTCTTTGACGCCGATGTTGTAGTTGCCACGGCCATCGAATGCGCGACCAGAGATACCCCGGAAATCGCGCACACGGGGCAGGGCCACGGTGACAAAACGATCCAAGAACTCAAACATGCGCACGCCACGCAGGGTGACCATGCAGCCAATGGCTTGCTCTTCGCGGATTTTGAAGCCGGCAATGGCTTTCTTGGCCTTGGTGACCACCGGCTTTTGACCAGAGATTTTGGTCAAGTCGGAAACTGCGTGCTCCATGACCTTTTTGTCGGCCACGGCCTCACTGACACCCATGTTCAAGGTGATCTTGGTCAAACGAGGCACCTGCATGGGCGACTTGTAGCCAAACTTGGCGATCAACTCAGGAACCAGCTTTTCTTTGTAATGTTGTTGCAAACGTGCCATGGTCATGCCGCCTTGATTTCTTCGCCGCTGGACTTGAAGACGCGCACTTTGGTGCCGTCGGCCAACACCTTGATGCCCACCCGATCGGCCTTGCCGGAGGCGGCGTTGTAAATGGCCACATTGGACTGGTGAATGGCCATGGACTTCTCCACGATGCCACCCGTTGTGCCCGCCATGGGGTTGGGCTTGGTGTGCTTTTTGACCAGGTTGATGCCCTCGATCAACAAGTGCGTTTCATCTTTGCGCACCGACACCTTGCCGCGCTTGCCTTTGTCACGACCGGTGATGACGATCACCTCGTCGCCTTTGCGAATTTTGTTCATGGCCCGTCCTTAAAGAACTTCAGGCGCCAAAGACACGATCTTCATGAACCGCTCGTTGCGCAGTTCGCGCGTGACCGGGCCAAAGATGCGGGTGCCAATGGGCTCCAACTTAGCATTGAGCAACACAGCTGCGTTGCCATCGAACTTAACAAGTGAGCCGTCACTGCGGCGAATGCCCTTGGCAGTGCGAACCACCACAGCGCTATAGATCTCGCCTTTTTTGACGCGACCACGCGGTGCAGCTTCTTTGATGCTCACTTTGATGATGTCGCCAACACTGGCGTAGCGACGCTTGGATCCGCCGAGCACCTTGATGCACAAAACGGACTTCGCGCCGGTGTTGTCGGCGACATCTAACCGAGTTTCAGTCTGGATCATTTCAATATTTCCCAACTTGTATCAAAGCTTGAGGCCGTTGCCAGCCGCGCACACTTCGATCAGTCTTGGTCCCGTCATCCACGCTGCAAACCACTTGCCGCGCCTCAGTTGGGGTAGATACTTTGCTTGAAATCAAGCGAAGCCGCAGATTATGCCACAGTTTTTGTCGCGCTGTCAATTTTTTGTGGGGCGAGGCCTCAGACCGCTTTGAACCCAGGCCCAGGGCCCGGTTTTATGGCGCCCATGGATGACAATGTCAAGCCGACCCAAGCCCCTTGGCCCCAGCGGCGTTTCAAGTCCCTCTCCTTGGTTTCAGGTTCCTCTCCTTATGAAGACACTGCGTTGAATAGGCACACCATGACAAGTACCAACCCCCTGGCCACCGATTTGTTGGTTTTCATTGGCGGGGGCAACATGGCCAGTGCGATTTTGGGTGGTTTGCTGCGCCAAGGCCACCCGCCACAGCAAGTTTTAGTGGTCGATCCCGACGCGGCCATCCGGCAATCCTTGCTGCAGCGCATGGGCGTGAACGTGTTGGCCGCGCCAGACGCCACACTGACCTCGGCCACCCAGGTGATTTGGGCGGTCAAGCCCCAGCACTTCAAAACCGCAGCGGCACAAGCCAGGCCCTTCACGGCAGGAGCCTTGCATTTGAGCGTGGCCGCGGGCATCCGCACCGACAGCCTGACCCAGTGGTTGGGCAGCGAGCGCATCGTGCGCGCCATGCCCAACACGCCCGCCTTGGTGGGCTTGGGCCAAACCGGCTTGTTTGCGCGCAGCGCTGTCACGCCAGCAGACCGCTTGTGGGTGCAACAGGTGCTGGGCTCCACGGGCGCTTGCATGTGGTTGGCGCAAGAGTCACAGCTCGATGCGGTCACCGCTTTGTCGGGCTCTGGACCGGCCTATGTGTTTTACTTTATGGAGGCGATGGCGCGCGCCGGGCAGTCCATGGGCTTGAGCGCTGAACAGTCGCAGCAACTGGCCATTGGCACCTTTGTGGGCGCGTCCGAACTGGCCCGCGCCAGCGCCGATCCGCCCTCTGTGTTGCGCGAGCGCGTCACCTCCAAAGGCGGCACCACCCATGCGGCCTTGAGCGCGTTAGAGCATGACCAGGTGGCCCAAGCTTTTGAGCGCGCCATGCAAGCCGCTTGCGCGCGCGCCAAAACCTTGGGCGATGAATTTGGCCGTTGAGCCACGCGTGCGAGAATCAATCTGCTTTTTTAACCAAGGGATCCAACTATGAAAAAACCCCTCTTGACCCTGGCCAGCGCCATTTTGTTGACCCTGCCCAGCCTGAACTGGGCCCAACAATCCGCCCCGGCAGCGCCCGCAGCCCCGGCCCTCTCGCCAGCGCCTGCGGTGGCACCGGCCAGCGCATCCCCCAACAACCCCAGCGCTGCGCCCAAAGCCGAAAAGAAAAACAAAAAACCCAAGAAGAAAAAAGTCAAAAAAGCCAAAGCTTCTTGATCAAAGCCCCCTCTGGGGGCTTTTTCTATTTGACAGGCGCAAGCCTTGGGCTACGGTGAGACCGCCGAGCCCAGGACCAAGCCCGCAAACAAGGTGGCTGCCATCCAATGGTTGAGGCGAAAAGCCTTGAAGCAGTCCTCGCGCTCGCGCCGGCGAATCAGCTTGTAATGCCAAGCGGCCTGGGCCAGCGCCGCGCACCAAAAAGCCATCCACACGGGGTGCAGGTTTAAGGAGGCCAACCAGCCCCCCCAGGACAACAGGTACACCGCATAAAAGCCCATGACCATGGGCACATCGCGCGCACCCAAAGTGATGGCCGAGGTTTTCATGCCAATGCGCAAGTCGTCATCCCGGTCGACCATGGCGTATTCGGTGTCGTAGGCCAAAACCCAAAACAAATTGCTCAGCAACAAGCCCCAGCCCATCGGGGGCACCGCATGCCACACCCCCGCCAGCGTCAGCTCTCCGCCACGCACAGCCGCAAATGCCATGGGGATGCCAAAGCTGAAGGCCACCCCCAGCACCGCTTGGGGCATGGACACAAAGCGTTTGGCATAGGGATAGATGAGGGTGACGGCCAAAGCCACAAACGACCACACCACCGTCACCGCATTGGTGGAGAGCACCAAGCCAAATGCACACAAAGCCAAAAACGCACCCGCCATCAGCGCTTGTTTGACCGTCAGCGCACCTGAGGTGACGGGCCGCTGGGCGGTGCGTTTGACGTGCTTGTCAAAGTCGCGGTCCGCCACATCATTCACGCAACACCCTGCGCTGCGCATGAGCACCGTGCCGGCCACAAACACGCCCAGCAAATGCCAGCCTGGCCAACCCCCTGCGGCGATCCACAGGGCCGACAGGGATGGCCACAGCAACAACAACCAGCCAGCGGGGCGGTTGAAGCGAATCAGGTCAAGGTAGAGCGCCAGTGCCGTGCGTGGGCGCGGCGGTTCAAGCGGTGTGGCGTCGTTCATGGCGAAGGAAATCCACTTCAGGTGAGTCGGTGGACACCCGGCAAATCACTGGCGTAAATGGCGTTGCGCAGCGCTGCAATGGCTTCATAGCGGGTGAAGCTGCGCCGCCAGGCCAGCACCACGCGCCGGGTGGGCGGCGCGTCGTCGCCATCCACCACCGGCAAGTAACGCACATAGCTGTCGGCGCTTTTTTTGCGCTTGGTCCCGGCTTGCAAGGCTTCTTTGGGCACGCTCAGGCGCGGCACCAGCGTCACGCCCATGCCCGCAGCCACCATGTGCTTGATGGTCTCCAAAGATGAGCCCTCAAAACTTTTGCGAATGCCCTCGGCCTGGCTGGAAAAACGCGCAAATTCGGGGCACACCTCCAGCACATGGTCGCGAAAGCAATGGCCGTTGCCCAACAAAAGCATGGTCTCAGATTTCAGAGCCTGCGCCGTGATGGACGTTTGTTGCGCCAAGGGGTGGTTGCTGGGCACCGCGGCCATAAAGGGCTCGTCATACAGCGGCGCAATGGCCAAACCTGTGTCGGGAAAGGGCTCGGCCATGATGGCGCAATCGATGTCCCCGGTGCGCAGCATCTCCAGCAATTTGACGGTGAAGTTTTCTTGCAGCATCAAGGGCATTTGGGGCGACATCTCAATGGTGTGGCGCACCAACTCGGGCAGCAAATACGGAGCGATGGTGTAGATGACGCCCAGCTTCAAAGCCCCAGAAAGTGGATCTTTGCCGCGCTTGGCAATTTCCTTGATTTGCGCCGCTTGTTCCAACACGCTTTGGGACTGGCGCACGATCTCCTCGCCCAAAGGGGTCACGCTCACCTCGTTGGCATTGCGTTCGAAAATTTTCACTTCCAACTCTTCTTCGAGCTTTTTGATCGCCACCGACAAGGTGGGCTGCGACACAAAACACGCATCAGCGGCGCGGCCAAAGTGTTTTTCACGCGCCACGGCCACGATGTATTTGAGCTCGGTAAGGGTCATGGGTCAGGCCTTGAGAAAATCAGATTTTCCACCCAACCAGCGTTCCACATGGGTGTTGGCCATCGCCGGGTGTTCATCCAGCATGCGGGGTGCGAGAGCGCGGGCCCAGTCCAGCAGTTCAATGTCGACGGCCACATCGGCGAACCGCAGCATCGCCGCGCCCGACTGGCGTGCGCCCAAAAATTCACCGGGCCCACGGATGTCAAGGTCGCGCCTAGCGATTTCAAAACCGTCATGGGTCTCGGCCATGGCTTTTAGCCGTGCCCGCGCGGTGTC
>CAMDJU010000134.1 GCA_945900695.1 Bordetella parapertussis
TCGTGGGGCGGGACATCCACCGGAGAAATCACATCTTGGGCCAATATGCGCTCACCCGCAGCCATCACGGCCAATGTCTCCACCGGGCCGTCCAGCCGCAAAGGGGCGAGTTGTTCTAAAAAGGCTTGTACCTGTGGCACCGACAAGGCTTGCGGGTCATAGCCTTCCAAGGCAGCGGCAATTTGCGCCAGTGACTTCATGGCCATGTCCTGTTAACTGGCCAGCAGCTGCAATTCGGCCAAGGTGTTGGCGTTGGCAAAAGCGCGCGGATCGTCGTGGGCTAGGTTGAAGGGCACCCGCACCGTGGCGTGTTGCGCCGTCCATAGGTCAATCTTGCGCCCTCCACCGTGGGTGAAGCGCACCAAGCTCTCCAGCAAAGATACCGGCAGCAGGCAAAAAACCGGCTGTGTGCGCAGTTGGGTTTGGCCACCTGGATCGGTCTCCAGGCCGCTGGCCATGGCGATGGCCTGGTCTGATCCGCCCAAGGCCTGGGCCATGCGCTGGGCCAAGTCGGTTGGGAACCAGGGCGTGTCGCAGGGCACGGTTAACAGATAAGGGGTTTCGCAGCGCTCCAAACCGGTCAAAAACCCGGCCAGGGGGCCGGCATGGTCACTCAAGGTGTCGGGCCAAACCGGCGCACCGAAGGCCTCATAAGCGGCCAAATTGCGGTTGGCATTGACCATGGTTTCGCCCACCTGCGGGCTCAGGCGCATCAAGGTGTGCAAAGCCAGGGGCAGGCCTTGGAAGTTTTGCAAGCCCTTGTCCACCCCGCCCATGCGCGAACCACGTCCACCGGCCAAAACCAATCCGGTGATGTCTTGCGTGGAGATGCTGTGGGTCATGCGTGGGTTTCAGGGTTGCAACGAGGGATCAAGTGCAGGGCATCAGCCACCGATGTAGCTCATCTCGACGCGCTTGTGGCCGCTGCCCAAGGGGCCTTGTTGGGCGCCGCGCAGCTCGGAGTAACGGTCATCGCGGCCTTGCCAAATTTGCGCAATGGCCGCGCTGAGTTGCGCATCGCTGGCCCCTTGGCGCACCAAGCTGCGCAAATCGTGCCCGTGGGTGGCAAACAGGCACAAATACACCTGGCCCTCGGTGGACAAACGCGCGCGGTTGCAGTCGCCGCAAAAGGCCTGGGTCACGCTGCTGATCAAACCCACCTCACCCAAGGCAGGGTCGTGTTGGCCGTCTGCTCCGGCGTGGCCCCAGCGCTGGGCGGTTTCGCCCGGCGCCGATGCCGACAAGGGCACCAATGGAAACTCGGTTTGCAGCAGTTGGAGCAACTCGCGCGAGGGGACCACCTCGTCCATGGCCCAGCCATTGGTCTCGCCCACATCCATGTACTCGATGAAGCGCAAAGCCATGCCGCTGCCCCTGAAGTGCCGCGCCATGGGCAAAACCTCGCCCAGGTTGGTGTGGCGCTTGACCACCATGTTGATCTTGATGCCGCTGGGCCTGCCCAAGGCGTCAACGCCCAAGCCAGCATCGACCGCTGCTTGGATGCCGTTCAGCACATCGCTGACCGGGAAGTCCACATCGTTCATTTGGCGAAAGACGGTGTCGCTCAATCCGTCCAGACTGATGGTGATGCGTTTCAAGCCCGCCTGCTGCAAAGCCGGGGCCTTGCGCGCGAGCAAAGAGCCATTGGTGGTCAAGGTCAGGTCCAGGGGCTGCCCCTGGGGGGTTTGCAATTCAGACAATTGCGCGATCAGCACTTCGATGTGTTTGCGCAACAGCGGCTCACCGCCGGTGAGCCGAATTTTTTGCACCCCATGGGCGACAAACTGGCGTGCCACTCGGGTGATTTCTTCGAAGCTCAAAAGCGAGGATTGGGGCAAATAGGTGTAGCTGCTGTCAAACACCTCTTTGGGCATGCAGTAGTTGCAGCGAAAGTTGCATCGGTCGGTCACGCTGATGCGCAAATCGCGCAAAGGCCGCGCACGCAAGTCGCGCAGCTCGCCCTTGGGCGCGACCAAGGGATGTGGCAAATCCCAGGCGGGGCCCAGCTGGCGCTGATCGATCAAAGGAATGGTGCGGGAACCCATGCGCTGATTGTGCCCGAGGCAAAAAAAGACCCGCGCAAGCGGGTCTTCGGGGAGCGCAACAGGTTTATTTGCTGGCGGCAGGGGCGGGCGCTGAAGCCTCGGCCACGGGTGCCAAGGTGGGTGCCACCGCGGTGCTGGCCGCTGGGGCCATCACCGCTGGGGGCGTGGTCGCGTGGGCTGGTGCGGCCTTGGGTGCGCTGTTGCCAGGCAGCATGGGCACGATCAGCAAGGCCACGATGTTGATGATCTTGATCAACGGGTTCACAGCGGGGCCAGCGGTGTCTTTGTAGGGGTCGCCCACGGTGTCACCGGTCACAGCGGCTTTGTGCGCTTCGCTGCCTTTGCCGCCAAAGTGACCATCTTCAATGTACTTTTTGGCGTTGTCCCAAGCACCGCCGCCGGTGCACATGGAGATGGCCACAAACAAACCGGTCACGATGGTGCCCATGAGCAATCCACCCAAAGCAGCAGGTCCCAGGGTCAGGCCCACAACGACGGGGACCACCACGGGCAACAAAGAGGGCACCACCATCTCCTTGATGGCAGCGGTGGTCAGCATGTCTACGGCAGCGCTGTAGTCGGGCTTGCGTTTGCCCGCCATGATTTCACCGTCGGCGAATTGGCGGCGCACTTCAACCACCACCGAGCCTGCGGCGCGGCCCACGGCTTCCATGGCCATGGCACCAAACAGGTAGGGGATCAAGCCACCGATGAACAAGCCCACAATCACCTTCGGATCGCTCAAGCTGAACGCCACGTCCAGGCCACGGCTTTCCAAAGAGTGGGTGTAGTCGGCAAACAGCACCAAGGCGGCCAAACCGGCTGAACCGATGGCATAACCTTTGGTCACGGCCTTGGTGGTGTTGCCCACCGCGTCCAGGGGGTCGGTCACATCGCGCACCGACTTGGGCAACTCTGCCATTTCGGCAATGCCGCCTGCGTTGTCGGTGATGGGGCCATAGGCGTCCAAGGCCACCACGATGCCGGCCATGCTGAGCATGGCGGTGGCGGCGATGGCGATGCCATAGAGCTCGCCCAATTGGTAGGCCGACAAAATGGCTGCGCAAACCATCAAAACGGGCCATGCGGTGGAGCGCATGGACACGCCCAGGCCAGCGATGATGTTGGTGCCGTGACCGGTGGTGGAGGCTTGTGCAATGTGTTTGACAGGCGGGTATTGCGTTCCGGTGTAGTACTCGGTGACCCATACCAAGGCGGCGGTCAACAGCAAGCCCACAGCACATGCGCCCCACAGGCGAATTTGGGTGCCAGCACCCAGAGCGTCGTCGGGCATGATGGCCTTGGTGACGAAGTAAAAAGCCACCAGGGACAGCACGCCTGCCACGGCCAAACCTTTGTACAAGGCGGGCATGACGTTTTTCATGCCGGGTGAGGCCTTGACGAAAAAGCAACCAATGATGGAGGCAATGATGGACACGCCACCCAGCACCAAGGGATAGAGCACGGCTGCCATGGGGGCCGCATTCACCATCAACGCGCCCAAGACCATGGTGGCGATCAAAGTCACTGCATAGGTTTCAAACAAGTCGGCGGCCATGCCAGCGCAGTCACCCACGTTGTCGCCCACGTTGTCGGCGATCACTGCAGGGTTGCGCGGATCGTCCTCAGGAATACCCGCTTCCACTTTGCCCACCAAGTCGGCGCCCACGTCAGCGCCTTTGGTGAAAATGCCACCGCCCAAACGGGCGAAGATGGAGATCAAAGAGGAGCCAAAGGCAAATCCCATCAGGGGGTTGAGCAATGAGGCCAGGTTTTTATCGGGGGTCAGGTTGCCATTGCCCACCAAAAACCAAAAGAAGCCGCCCACGCCGAGCAGGCCCAAGCCCACCACCAACATGCCCGTGATGGCGCCGCCTTTGAAGGCCACGTCCAAAGCCGGACCGATGCCATGGGTCGCTGCCTGTGCGGTGCGCACATTGGCCTTGACCGACACGTTCATGCCGATAAAGCCACAAGCGCCGGACAACAGCGCCCCAACGACAAAGCCAATGGCGGTTTGTGAGCCCAAAAAGACCGCGATCAAAATGGCCAAAACCACGCCCACCATGGTGATGGTGCGGTATTGACGGGCCAGGTAAGCGGATGCGCCTTGTTGAATGGCCGTTGCAATTTCTTGCATCCGGGCATTGCCTGCGTCCATGGACAGAATGGATGCGCGAGCCCAAAAGCCGTAAATCACAGCAATGACCCCGCATGCGAGCGCAAAAATGAGCGCTGTGTTGCCAGACATAAAGTCTCCTTTGAGTTTCCCTAGATTGAGGTGGTCCAACACAGGGGCCGGACCACGACCGATGTGTTGCTTCCTCAGTCCGGTGAAATCCCCGGTGTCCGATTGGCCAACCCACGGACTGTAAGCGAAGCGCACCTAGGGTTGACCCTTGGACTGTCGCCTGCAAGGCCAGTGAAAGTAAAATGCGGGTTAATACGGATGAAGTGTCTTCCGCCATTCTTTTTTGTTTTGGAATTTTCATGTCACTCGACAACGTCACCCCTGGCAACCAATTGCCCCACGCTTTCAACGTCATCATTGAAATCCCCATGAATGCCGACCCGGTGAAATACGAGGTCGACAAGGCCACGGGCGCTATTTTTGTGGACCGTTTCATGAGCACCTCGATGCATTACCCCACCAACTATGGTTATGTGCCCAAAACCATCAGTGGCGATGGCGATCCGGTGGATGTGCTGGTGATCACCCCGGTACCCTTGATCCCTGGCGTGGTGGTGACCTGTCGGCCCATCGGTATTTTGAAAATGGAAGACGAGGCCGGCATGGACGGCAAGGTCTTGGCGGTGCCGACCGACAAAATTTTGTCCATTTACACCCAATGGCAAAAGCCCGAAGACCTGAACCCCATGCGCTTGAAAACCATTGCCCATTTCTTTGAGCATTACAAAGATCTAGAGCCCGGCAAATGGGTCAAAATTTTGGGCTGGGAAGGCCCGCAATCGGCCATCCAAGAGGTGTTGGATGGCATTGCCAATTACCAAAAAGAACACGGATTGGCCTGAGTCGGGCCTGGGTTTATTCCTGTGGGGCTTGGCTGTTTGCCGGTTTGTAGGGCGTGCGCTGGCCCAAGTGCTCCATGTAGTTGTCCACGCCCCGGCCTTCGCGCTCTAAAAATTGGCCGATGGCCTGGGCAAAGCGGGGGTCGGCGACCCCGTGCGCGCTGTGTGTCATCACGGGCATCAAGGCCCGGGCCATCTTGTGTTCGCCCTGGGCGCCGCCCTCGAACCGTTGCACCCCGTTTTGCAAGCACCAGACCAAAGGCTGGTAGTAACAGGCTTCAAAGTGCAGGCAGTCCACCCGCTCGAGCGCCCCCCAATACCTGCCATAGGCCACGGCGGGCTGGTCGGTGCCATCAGACAGGCCAATCAGGCTGCACGCCATCGGAACACCGGCGCGCTCGCCCAGCAGCAACAGCCAGTTCTCGGGCATGTCGCTGGCCATGGCCTGGAAAAAGGAGCGGTTCAGGTAGGGCGCATTGCCATGTTCTAAATAGGTGCGCTCATAACACGCATAGAAAAAGTCCCACTCAGCCGGGCCGATATCGCGACCGCGCAGGGCTTGAAAGTGCACCCCGGCGTCAGCCACGCGACGCCGCTCTTGCTTGATTTTTTTGCGTTTTTCCTGTTGCAGGCTGGCCAAAAAAGCGTCGAAGTCACTCCAGCCTTGGTTTTGCCAATGGAACTGCACCGTGTGGCGCTGCATCCACTGGGCTTGGGTGCAAGCGGCCAGGTCTGCCTCGCTGCCAAAAAGCAGGTGCCAGGAGGAGACTGGTTGCTTGTCACACCACTGGTGCAAGGCTTGCACCAGGGCTTGGCGGGCCAGGTCATCGCGCGCCAACAAGCGGCTGCCTGGTACCGGGGTGAAGGGCACCGCCACCAAGGCCTTGGGGTAGTAGACCAGGCCATGTTGTTCATAGGCGTTGGCCCAGGCCCAGTCAAACACATACTCGCCATACGAATGGCCCTTGAGGTAGAGCGGGCATGCGGCCTGCAATTGGTCCCCATGCCACAGGCTTAAAAATTGGGTGCTCCAACCGGTTTGCGGGGTGGCGCTGCCGCTGTGGTGCATGGCGCTCAAGTACGCGTGGCGCATGAAGGGCGTGGGGTGGGTTTGCTGTGCCAGCAAGGCGTCCCACTGATCGGCGTCTATGCCTTGGGGGTCGTTGTCAACCCGGATGCCATAATTCATGCGCTCTGTACCCATCCCTATTTATGACACTACTTCTCAGCGTGGCCCAGCTCAATTATGTGGTGGGCGACATGGCGGGCAATGCCCAAAAAATCATCGACGCTGCGCGCACGGGCTACCAGCGCGGCGTTCGCTTGTTGCTGACGCCTGAACTGTCGATCTGTGGCTATGCCGCAGAGGACTTGTTTTTGCGCCCCTCGTTCATCCAAGCTTGCGATGATGCCTTGAAAAGCATCATCAGGGCCTTGGCCGACCTGAAAGACCTGCATGTGGTGGTTGGCCATCCCAGTGGGGGCGACAGCCGCACCCGGTCGGTGTCTGTGGCCCAGCGCTTCAACCGCGCCAGTGTGATTTGCGAAGGCCAAGTGGTGGCGTTTGCTGACAAACGCGAATTGCCCAACTACCAGGTGTTTGACGAACGCCGCTACTTCACCCCTGGGCACAGCACCTGTGTGTTTGAAGTCGGCGGTTGGCGCGTGGGCCTGTTGATTTGTGAAGACGCCTGGTTCGAGGCCCCAGCCGCAGACGCCTTGGCCGCTGGGGCGCAGATGCTGGCCGTGGTCAATGCCTCGCCCTTTCATGTGGGCAAGGGTGGCGAGCGCGAGGCCACCATGCGCCAGCGCTGTGTGCAAACCGGCCTGCCCTTGGTGTACGCGCATTTGGTGGGTGGGCAAGACGAGGTGGTTTTTGAGGGCCGCTCTTTTGTGCTGGGCGCCCAGGGCGAGGTGCTGGGTCGTGCCCACAGTTTTCAAGAGCAAGCCTTTGATGTGGGTTTTGCCCGGGCATCTGGCGCGATTCAGGTGCAAACATCGCTGGCCCAAGCGCAAAGCCTGGAGTCCGACCTGTGGCACGCCCTGGTCATGGGGGTGCGCGATTACATCGGAAAAAACGGTTTCCCAGGTGCCTTGTTGGGTTTGTCTGGCGGCATCGACTCCGCTTTGGTGCTGGCCGTGGCGGTTGATGCTTTGGGCCCCGATAAAGTCCGCGCCGTGATGATGCCCTCGCCCTATACGGCCGACATCAGCTGGATCGATGCGCGTGAGATGGCCCAACGCATGGGCGTGCGCTACGACGAGCACTCCATCGTGCCGGAATTCGAAGCCTTTTTGGCCACCTTGGCCGGCGAGTTTGCGAACAGTCCGATCGACACCACCGAAGAAAA
>CAMDJU010000135.1 GCA_945900695.1 Bordetella parapertussis
GAGAGCGTGGGCCTGCGCCCTTTCTTGACCCGCTGGGCGGTGGCGGTGGACGACCACAACTCGTTTTACATGGGTTTTGCCCACCTCAACAGCTACAACGCGGGGGTGCGCAAAATGACCCGGGACGATTTTGGTGTCGACCAAATTCCCTTCATTGGCCAAACCCAGGACCGGCCGCATGCCGAGCGCCAGCGCGAGCCCGGCGATTTTGATGCCGTGGTCACCCAAGGCGCGGTGGCCAACCGCAAAGCCGAACACCTGGGCAGCACCGACCGAGGTGTGGTGTTGTTTCGCCGTTTGTTGGCCCATGCCATCCGCACCACGGCCGAGGGCCAAGTGCCGGCGCAACCGCGCTTGACGACCAACAAGCCCGTGAGCACCTATGCGCACGAGGTGGTCATGCGCGTGCCGGCCGATGTCGATTTGGATGACCCGCAACGTCTGGCCCAATTTGGCCGTGAGGCGGCGCTGAGCTTTGTCGAGTTTGACCAATTGCCCCCCGTCGAGCGCGAACGCGCGGTGGAAATAAAGGTGCGCGAGATATTGCAATCCATGGCCCATGTGGGTGCCAAATAAAAAAATCGGAGACGCCAGATCATGAACCGCAAAGTTGTTCCCCACAGTGATGTGCCGGGTGCCCCGGTGGGCGCTGCCCTGGTCAGTGCCGCTGGTTTGGCCTGGGTCAACGGGGTGTTGCCCCTTGATTTGGAAAACCCCAGCAAAGCCTTGGCCGAGTCGGTGGAAGAGCAGTCACGCCACATCATGCGCAACCTCGATCAGCTGCTGTCAGCCCAAGGCCTGTCCCGGCAGCAGGTGCTGGCCGTGACCGTTCATCTGCGCCAAATGAACCGGTTTGGTGGTCGGTTTGAAAAGGTTTATGCGGGGTTTTTTGAGGCCCCCCACATCCCGACCCGTTCTTTGGTGGGGGTGTCGGAGTTGCCCCGTGAGGCCTTGGTGGCGATGGACTTTGTGGTCCACGCCGAGTGAAAATGGTTGAGTCAATAAAGGAAGTGCAACGTGAATAAATTTGTTTTGGTGGTGGAGTTCGATGTCAAGCCCGAGTGCCTCGACGAGTTCAACCGATTGATCGACATCAACGCCCATGCCTCGGTGGCCAACGAAGCCGGTTGCTACCAATTTGATGTGGTGCGTGGCATGGAAGACCCCAGCAAAATTTTGCTCTATGAGGTGTACGCCAGCGAAGAGGCCTTCAAGGTGCACATGGGCTGGGCCCACACCCAGACCTTTTTGGCCGCAGCCAAGCCCTTGATCACCCGCCAAGCCGCCACCCGGTGGCTGCGCTCTGTGGCACCTGCTGTCAAAGCGGGCTGAACAGACCTCCTCTCACAGTTGTTTTTATTTGCCCGTGCCCTGTGTCAGGGGCGGGCTTGTTATCCTTGTTCTTATGCTTGAACTTTTTGTCAAATCGGTCACCTGGGAAGCCGAAGGTGTCCATTCCTACGACCTGCGCGCCCCCGACCTGTCGCCTTTGCCCCCGGCCAGTGCCGGGGCCCACATTGATTTGGTCTTGCCCCAAGGCCTGACCCGCAGTTACTCGTTGCTGAATGCGCCGGGTGAGGCCCACCGTTACTGGGTGGCGGTGCAAAAAGACCCGCAAAGCCGGGGTGGCTCGGCCTGGATTCACCAGCAACTGAAGGTCGGTGACCGTGTGCAGGTGCAAGCCCCGCGCAACCACTTTGCTTTGGTCGAAGGCCTAGCCCCAGTGGTCTTGATCGCGGGTGGCATTGGCGTCACCCCTTTGGTGTCCATGGTCGCGCTACTCAACCAGCGCCAAACCCCGTGGGTGATGCACTACAGCGCCCGCACCCGTGCGCGGGCTGCTTTTGTGGCCCATTTGCAAGCTTTGCAAGCCGCCTCTGGGGGCTTGGGTCAACTGCACTTGAACTTTGACCAAGAACCTGGCGGAAAAATGCTGGACCTGGCCGCTATCGTTCATGCCGCACCGGCGAACGCCCACTTTTACGCCTGTGGCCCGGCCCCCATGTTGGCGGCTTATCAAGCCGCTGCCACCCAACGGCCACCTGAGCAGGTGCATTGGGAGCATTTTTCGGCCGCACCGGCGGCCCCGCCCGCGGGCGGCTTTCAGGTCCACTTGGCGCGCAGCGCCCGCAGCTTCACCGTGGCCCCCGGGGCCAGCATCTTGGACACTTTGCTCGATAACGGCGTGAGCGTGTCTTATTCGTGCATGGAAGGCGTGTGCGGCGCCTGTGAAACCCGCGTCATCAGCGGCGAGGTGGACCACAAAGACCTGATCCTCACGCCCAACGAACAAGCGCAAAACAAAACCATGATGATTTGCTGCTCAGGCTGCAAAGGCGCTGAGCTGACGCTGGATTTGTAAATCGGCTGGAGCCCCGCCAGTCGCCCAGGGCTTCAAGCCACCGGCAACGGCAAGGCAGTTTTGTAGCGCACTTGTTTGAGGGCAAAGCTGGAGCGGATTTTTTCAATGCCTGGGATCGGCGTGAGTTGCTCAAGGATGAATTTTTCCAATGCCGCGATGTCTGGCAAGGCCACGCGCATCAGGTAGTCGGAGTCGCCGGTCATCAGGTAGCACTCCATCACTTCATCGTGTTCTGCGATGCGCTGCTCAAACTCGGCCAAAGCGGCTTTGCTTTGCTCTTTCAGGCTGATGCTGATGAACACATTCAGTCCCAAGCCCAGCGCTGCCGCATTGGCCAGGGCCACATAGCGGTCGATCACGCCGTTGTGTTCCAAGGCCTTGACCCGCGCCAAGCAGGGCGAGGGAGACAAATGCACCCGGCGCGCCAACTCGACGTTGGACAAAGCGCCATGGGTTTGCAGCTCGGCGAGTATGCGCAAATCGGTTGCGTCTAGTTTCATGTGCTGAATAATACATAATTTAAAGCATTAAATGCTGCTAATCATGCGCTAATCCCTCAATTCAACACAAAATATTGCGCCCCTGGGCCTAATATCTGGTGCATGAATGCAGCCATCCCCCTCCACATGAGCCGTTTGTCCGCGAGCGCGGGCGATTCCGATCCCAGCGAAACCGCCGAGTGGCGCGACGCTTTCAGTGCCCTGGTCCAAACCCATGGGCCCGAGCGGGCGCGCTTCATCTTGGACGAGTTGGCGCAGTTGGCGCGCGCTGAGCGCATTGGCTGGCAGCCGGATTTGGTGACGCCCTATGTCAACACCATTCCGGTCGATCGCCAGCCGGTGTTTCCAGGTGATTTGGCCATGGAGGAGCGTTTGGCCTCGTACATGCGCTGGAACGCTTTGGCCATGGTGGTGCGGGCCAACCAGGCTTATGGCGAGCTCGGTGGACACATCGCCAGCTACGCCAGCGCAGCCGATTTGTTTGAGACCGGCTTCAACCATTTCTTTCGCGCGCGCAGCGACACCGACTTGGGTGACCTGGTGTTTTTTCAGCCCCACAGCGCACCCGGGGTGTATGCCCGTGCTTTTTTAGAGGGCCGTTTGGAAGAGGCCGATTTGCTGCATTACCGGCAAGAAATTTGCGCGCCCCACGCCCGCACGGGCAAGGGTGCGCGGGGCTTGTCGAGCTACCCGCACCCGTACTTGATGCCCGATTTTTGGCAGTTCCCCACTGGCTCTATGGGCATTGGCCCCATCAGTTCGATCTACCACGCGCGTTTCATGCGTTACATGGCGCATCGCCAATTGCTCACCGGTGGTGAGCGCAAGGTGTGGGGCGTGTTTGGCGACGGCGAGATGGACGAGCCCGAGTCCATGAGTGCCCTCACCCTGGCCGCCCGCGAGGGTTTGGACAACCTGGTGTGGGTGGTGAACTGCAATTTGCAGCGCTTGGACGGGCCGGTGCGCGGCAATGGGCGCATCATCGATGAGCTGGAAAAATTGTTCAGTGGTGCTGGGTGGAATGTGGTCAAGCTCATTTGGGGCAGCGACTGGGACGGCTTGTTCGCCCGCGACACGACCGGTGCCTTGCCCCGGGCCTTTGCCAACACGGTGGATGGCCAAATGCAAACCTTTGCGGCCAAAGATGGGCGCTACAACCGCGACACCTTTTTTGGGCAAAACCCCGATTTGGCGCGCTTGGCGCAGGGCATGACCGACGAGCAAATCGACCGCTTGAAGCGTGGCGGGCACGACATGGTCAAGATCCATGCCGCTTACCAAGCGGCGGCTGCGCACACGGGTCAGCCCACGGTGATCTTGGCCCACACCAAAAAAGGCTATGGCATGGGCAGCGCCGGTCAGGGCAAGATGACCACCCACAGCCAAAAGAAATTTGACGACAGCGATTTGGTCGAGTTTCGCAATCGTTTCCAGTTGCCTTTGAGCGACGAGCAAGCCAAGGGCTTGGCCTTTTTAAAGCCCGAGGCTGACAGCGCGGAGATGCGCTACCTGCACCAGCGCCGCCAAAGTTTGGGCGGCTATTTGCCCCGGCGCGTGACCCACTGCGCTGTGGTGTCGGTGCCCGAACTCGCCAGCTACGCCTCTTTTGCCACCCATGCCGCTGGCAAAGAGATGAGCACCACCATGGCCTTTGTGCGCTTGCTGGGGGCTTTGCTCAAGGATGCCCAACTTGGTCCCCGCGTGGTGCCCATCGTGGCCGACGAGGCGCGCACTTTTGGCATGGCCAACTTGTTCAAGCAAGTGGGCATTTATTCCAGCGTGGGACAGAAATATGCGCCCGAGGACATTGGCTCGGTGCTCAGTTACCGCGAAGCGATGGACGGTCAAATTTTGGAAGAGGGCATCTCCGAAGCCGGTGCCCTGGCCAGTTGGACGGCTGCGGCCACCAGCTACAGCGTGCATGGCTTGGCCATGCTGCCCTTTTATATTTATTACTCGATGTTTGGTTTTCAGCGCGTGGGTGACCAAATTTGGGCCGCCGCCGATCAGCGCGCCCGGGGCTTTTTGCTGGGCGCCACCTCGGGGCGCACGACCTTGGGCGGGGAAGGATTGCAACACCAAGACGGCTCGAGCCATGTGGTGGCCGCGACCATCCCCAACTGCAAGGCGTGGGACCCAGCCTTTGCGGGCGAACTCGCGGTCATCGTCGACCAGGGCATGCGCGAAATGTTGGTCGAGCAGCAAGATGTTTTTTACTACATCACCTTGATGAACGAAAACCACGCCCAGCCAGATTTGCCCGTGGGTGTGGAGGCCGATTTGTTGCGCGGTTGCTACCGGTATGCCAGCTGGTCACCCAGCGCGGACTCAGCGGCTGGCAAGGTCCAGACCCCGCGGGTGAGCTTGATGGGTTCGGGCGCGATCTTGTACGAGGTCATCAAAGCTGCTGAGCTGCTGTTGGCCCAAGGCATCGGCGTGGATGTGTTCAGCGTCACCAGTTGGAGCGAGTTGGCGCGCCAAGGCCAAGCCTGCGAAGCCGCAGCCTTGGCTGGGGCTGCCCAGGTGGACACGCCTTTCATCACCGAACAATTGAGCGTGGGCCATGGCCCCATCATTGCCGCCACCGACTATGTGCGTGCGGTGCCCGAAAGCATCCGCGCGTTTGTGCCGGTTGGGCGCAGCTACACCACCTTGGGCACCGACGGCTTTGGCCGCAGCGACACACGCAGCCAATTGCGCCAGTTCTTCCAGGTGGACGCGGCCAGCATTGCCGCCGCTGCGCTGCGCCGCTTGGGCTGATCAGGGGGCGGCCCGCAACCGTTCGCGCTGCAGCATCACCAGCCCAGAGGTCACCAGCAGCGCGATGCCACTCCAAGCCCAGGTGTTGGGGATTTCTCCCCACACCCAGTAGCCACCGAGCAAGGCATAGAGCAAGCCGGTGTAGCGAAACGGCGCCACCACGCTCAACTCGCTTTGGCGCGTGGCGCGCACCATCAGTGAGTAAGCCAGGCACAGGCACACAGCGGCCAAAGCCAGGTACAGCGCGGGCAGGCCCTCCACCGGCTGCCAGGGTTGGCCCAGGCACATCACGCCACCCAGTGCCATGGCCGCTACCGCATTGGTTTGGGTCACCAGCGCCGAAGGGATGCCAGCCGGTATGCGCCGGGTGATGAGGTCGCGCACCGCATGCAACAAGGTGCCCAGCACACACAACCAAGCATAGCCACTGAAACCGTCCACCTGGGGTTGGACCACCAGCAGCACGCCGACAAAGCCCGAGATGATCAGGCCCCAGCGCAGGGCATCGACCCGCTCGCGCAACACCAACACCGCCAAAACGGTGATGAACAAAGGGGTGGCCAAATTGATCGCCGTGGCATTGGCCAAGGGCAACTGCACCAAGCCTGCCATGTAAACCATGGAGGCCAAGGCATCAATGCCAGCGCGCCACAGCACCGTGGGGTGGCGCCAACCCGGACTTAGGCGAAACGCCCCCATGCGCCAAGCCAGCCCAGTCAGCACAATGGACGCCAGCGCTCCGCGCAAGAACAAGGACTGAAAGATGCCAATTTGGACACTGGCCAGTTTGACCAAGGTGTCGTTGGTCAAAAAGAAAGCCATCGCCAAGCACATGGCGGCGATGCCTTGGCGGTTGATCAATGCCTGTGACAGGGGGGCGGGGGAGGGCGACAAATGGGTTCCAGCACAAGGCCAAGGGTGGGCCATGATAAATCCCATAAACTCAACACACCATGGACCACACCAACGCCGACTTGCGGCGCATTTTGCAAAGCTGCCGCACCATCGCCGTGGTGGGCCTGTCGGCCGACTGGAACCGCCCGAGTTACTTTGCCGCCAAGTACATGCAAACTGCGGGGTACACCGTGGTGCCGGTCAACCCGCGTTACACCGAGGTCTTGGGCCAGCGCTGCTACCCCGACCTGGCATCCATCGATGTCCCCATCGACATGGTGGATGTGTTTCGCCGCAGCGAGGACGTGCTGCCCATTGCTGAGCAAGCCCTGGCGCTGGGGGTGCGTTGTTTGTGGCAGCAACTGGGCGTGGAAAACACGCAGGCCCAAGCCATGTGGCAGCAAGCCGGGCGCGACGCGGTGATGAACCGTTGCGTCAAGATCGAACACGCCCGCCTGTTTGGGGGCCTGCACTGGGCCGGGGTCAACACCCAAGTCATTTCGGCGCAACGCCCACGCTAAGCCCATGGCCGAGCACCGTTTTCAGGCCGAAACCTTGGCCATCCATGCGGGACAAATCCCCGATGCCGCCACGGGGGCGCGGGCCCTGCCCATCTACCAAACCACCAGCTTTGTGTTTGACAGCGCCGAGCACGCGGCCGCCTTGTTCAACCTGCAAACCTTTGGCAATGTGTACTCGCGCTTGTCCAACCCCACGGTGGCGGCGCTGGAGGAGCGGGTCGCCGCCCTGGAGGGTGGCCGCGCTGGTCTGGCATCGGCCAGCGGCATGGCGGCCGAAACCATGGCCTTGACCACCTTGTTGCAAGCCGGCGACCATGTGGTGGCGGCTGCGGCTTTGTACGGCGGCACGGTCAGCTTG
>CAMDJU010000136.1 GCA_945900695.1 Bordetella parapertussis
CGCTTTGCAGCATGTAATGCGCCAGCACATCGCTGAAGCGCTCCAAGGGTTGGCGCTGGTCGTCAAACAAAGGCACCACCCCTTGGTAGGGTTGCTGCCCCGGAAATTTGTCTTTGGGGTCCAGCGTGATGGCGCAACGCGCCTCGTTGTTGGGGTTGACCATTTGCGACAGGCTGGCATCGTCGGCCACTTCCCCGCGCAAGGTCGCCGTGGCGCGCAGGCTCAAATCGGCTTGCACCTCGACCACCGCCAACTTCACCGGCCCCTCGCCCATGATTTGCAGCACCAAGGCGCCATTGAACTTGATGTTGGACTGCATCAGCGCGGCCGCCGCCGTCATCTCACCCAGCAAATGCCTGACCGGCGCTGGATAGGCACCGCTTTGCAAGTTGGCGGCGCGGCGGCGCAATATTTCTTGCCACACATCGGTCAAGCGCACCACCATGCCGCGCACCGGCAGGCCTTCAAAAACAAACTTGTGCAGCTCAGACATCAGGCGATTTTTTTCAAACCCGCTTTGAAGCGTTGCGCGTTTTTCATGTAGCCCCGGGCCGATTGGCGCAGGCCCTCAATTTGCTCGGGCGTGAGCTCGCGCACCACTTTGGCCGGGCTGCCCATGATCAAACTTCCGGGGGGGAACTCTTTGCCCTCGGTCACCAAAGAGCGCGCGCCCACCAAACAGTTGTTACCGATCTTCGCGCCATTGAGCACCACCGCACCAATGCCGATCAAACACTCGTCGCCCACGGTGCAGCCGTGCAGCATCACCTGGTGACCAATGGTGACATGGCGGCCAATCGTCAAGGGCATGCCCACATCGGCATGCAACACGCTGCCGTCTTGGACGTTGCTGCCCTCGCCCACCGAAATGTCCGAGGTGTCGCCCCGTATCACCGCACCGAACCACACACTGCTGTCAGCGGCCAACTTGACGCGGCCCATCACCTGCGCGCCATCGGCGACCCAAGCGCTGGGGTGGATATCGGGGCTGTCAGCGTCGAGTTGGTAGATGGCCATGGTGCGCTCTTTCAAGAAGGGTTGTTCTCGCGAGCGCCGAGTTTAGCTCGTCACATCAAGCCGTCACCCCAGGCACTGCAGGCTCATAAGCCAGTTGTTTTTTGGGGCCCTCCAGCAAATGGTAAGCCCGCTCAATCTCGTCGTTGCTGCCATGCACCATCAATAAAAATTGGTCCGCTTTCAAGGCCAACTCATAGCGGATGGCGTGGTCTTGTTGCACCCCCATCTCCAACATGGCGCATCCCAGCGCTGACAAACCGCCCACCACCACCGCGCCCTCCAAGGCACTGACCAACAAGTTGACGACAGGCCCGGCCATGGCCAAGGTGCCCATGCCCGGCAACACAAACACCGCTGGCGCAAACAGCAACCCCCAAATCGCCCCCCAAAAAACCCCAAACTTGCCCCAAGAGCGGATGCGGTCGCCCTTGCTATAAAAACCCAGCGGGTGCTCTTCGGTGTGGTAGCCCCGGCCCACGATGGACAAGTGCTTCATCTCAAAGCCCGACAGGCCCAAAGAACGCACGGCGTTTTCAGCGTCCATGTGGTTCTTGTAAACATATACGTTCGAAATCTCAGTGGTCATTTCATGTCCTCTTTGTTCCTTGCCGGGGCAAGATGTGTTTTTGCGATGTGCAGGCTGTGTTCAAGCCTGTTGGAAGTTGGCCAAAACCGCGCTGGATGCAAAACTCTCGCCGGCCTTCACCAACACCTGGTCGATCCAACCGTCTGCGGGTGCCTCGATATCGATCGACGCCTTGACCAACACCACGGTGACCAGCACTTGGCCTTTTTTGACTGCTGCCTTTTCTGCCACGACCCAGGTATCGAGCAAGGCCTCCACGCCGTCTTGCGCACCGTCCCAGGCGCTGTCTGGGAGCTTGATCTCGATCACAGGGGTGCACGCAGCGCTGCCTTTTTCAGCATCAGGGCTTGTGCGGCCTGCACCAAGTCGCTCACCTGCGGGATGACAAACTGCTCCAAAGGACGGCTATAGGGAATGGGCACATTGGGCACGGCCAAACGCTTGATCGGCGCTTTGAGCGCGATGGTGTCCAGGTTTTCCGCAATCAGCGCACAAATTTCACCCGACATGCCAAAACCCAAGTAATCTTCATCCGCGATCAGCAAGCGGCCGGTTTTGCGCACCGATTTCAAAATCGCCTCGGTGTCCATGGGCACCAAGGTGCGCAAGTCCAGCACCTCGGCATGGATGCTTTGCGCATCCAGTGCATCGGCGGCCAACACCGCTTTGTGCACCATTTGGCTGATGCTCACGATGGTCAGGTCGGTCCCCTCTTTCGCGATGCGGGCTTGGCCAAAGGGGATGGCATATGCATCCTCTGGCACCGCATTGGTGCTGCCCTCAAAGTACGCCATCCAGGGCAAGCCCATGATGCCCTTGTGGTACATGAAGATGACCGGGTTGTCGTCGCGAATGGCTTGGATCATCAACCCCTTGGCGTCGAAGGCGTTGGACGGCACCACCACCTTGATGCCTGGCATGTGGGCAAAGGTGCCGTACAAGCATTGCGAGTGTTGGGCCGCATCGTTGTAGCCGCCCCCAATCGCGGTGGTCAGCACCACGGGCAACTTGACGTGTCCGCCCGACATATAGGTGTTCTTGGCCAGGTGGTTGTAAATCTGGTCCATGCAGACCCCAAAAAAATCCACAAACATCAGCTCCACAATCGGGCGCAAGCCTGCGGCGGCAGCCCCTGTGGCCGCGCCAATGAAAGCGGTCTCGGAGATGGGGGTGTCCATGATGCGGTCTTTGCCAAATTGGTCGAGCAAACCCCCGGTCGCCCCAAAGATGCCCCCGTAGGCACCAATGTCCTCACCCATCACAAACACATCCGCGTCGCGGGTCATTTCTTGGGCAATGCCCTCGGAGATGGCTTGCGCCATGGTCAATATGCGGTTGGTTTTCATGCCACAGCCCTCGCATCCGAGCGACCTTGCACAAACACATCCTGCAACGCATCTTGCGCTTTGGGATAGTCGCTCAAGCGGGCAAATGCAAAAGCCTGGTCCACGCTTTGGTGCATTTTCAAAACAATGGCCGCGTCCTCTTCGGTGGTCAGCATCTTTTTTTCTTGCAGCATGTGCGCGAGTTTGGGAATGGGGTCGTTGCCCCGCAAGCCTTGAACCTCGTCTTTGGGGCGGTAGGTCTCTGGGTCGCCTTGAAAGTGCCCAAAGTAGCGGTCTGTTTTGATCTCAATCAAGCTTGGCCCTTCGCCGCGCCTGGCCCGCGCGATGGCCGGGGCCACCGCTTCAAAAATTTCAATGGCATCGTTGTTTGGCACCCGAATGCCCGGCATGCCATAGCCAGCGGCGCGGTCCGCCACCCATTCAATCGAGGTGGCTTTGGTTTTGGGCACAGAAATGGCCCATTGGTTGTCCTCACAGACAAAAATCACCGGCAACTTCCACAAAGCCGCCAAGTTCATCGACTCATGGAACGAACCTTGGTTGGCCGCACCCTCGCCAAAAAACGCCACCGCAACCCAGTTTTTGCCCATTTTTTTGGCCGCCAACGCAGCGCCGCACGCCACTGGCATGCTCGCCCCAATGATGCCGCTGCAGCTGAATTTGTGCGCGCTGTCAAACAAGTGCATATGCCCGCCCTTGCCCTTGCACAGCCCCGTCACCTTGCCAAACATCTCGGCGGTCATTGGGTCCAGGGGCACCCCTTTGGCAATGGCGAAATGGTGAGGCCTGTGGGTTCCCACCACCGTGTCTGCATCGCTGAGGTGGGCACAAATGCCCACCGCCACCGGCTCTTGGCCCGCCGCCAAATGCATCTCACCTGGCACGGGGCCAGCGCCAATGTCAAAAGCCAAACCTTTTTGGATCGCAGGGGGCAGCTTGCCCTCCATATAGACCGCTGCCATGGTCTCTTCGTAATAACGAATTTGCACCATCTTCTCGTACATCCAGAGAAGCTTTTCTTTTCCGACTTGCATGCTGAAACCCCTTGGGTCGATGTGGACCCCAAGTCGCGAAAAGATCAAAGTTCGTGATCAACTTCAGGGGTGGGGCGATGCTATGGCCTCGTTTCGCTTCGGTGTTGATCTGTATCAAACTGACCCCAATCAACCACAACCGCCACCAACTGGCCTGAGTGGTTGGCAGTCGCACGCGGCTCTTGTCTTACCATTCACCACCCGCCCTGTGGCTCTCACCCCTGTGGGGCCACCCCACGCATGAACCCCCAAGCTCGGCCCACCCCTTTGCCCACCCGTTTGCCCACCCCTTCAACCGACCCAATGCGCATCTCCATGGCCAGCACCGCACCGCTGGCGCACCCGCCGCCCATGGAATGCCGACATCTCGCCCTGAACGCCTTGTGCCTGCGCGAGCCGGCGGCCAAGGTCGCTGCGGTGCATGCGCTGTGGGCCCGCATCGACACCTTGGCCCTGCACACCGACACGCCCCTGCAGCCCTTGGCACACGCCGTGCCGGGTCGGCCGCAGCGCCCGCCATTGCGCTCGGCCAAGGCCGTGCCCAACCGCTCGGTGTTCACGCCGCAAGGCATGGCCGCCATGGTGCATGCGGTGTGCCACATCGAGTTCAATGCCATCAACTTGGCGCTCGACGCGGTGTGGCGCTTTGCCGGCATGCCCAGCGCCTACTACCGCGACTGGTTGCGCGTGGCGCACGAAGAAGCCACCCACTTTGGCCTGCTGCAAGCCCATTTGCAAGCGCACGGCCACGCCTACGGCGACTTTGACGCCCACGACGGCCTGTGGGCCATGTGCGAAAAAACCGCCTCTGATGTGCTGGCCCGCATGGCCTTGGTGCCGCGCACCTTGGAAGCGCGCGGTTTGGACGCCACGCCGCTGATTCAAGCCAAGCTGCAACGCGCCAACACCCCCGAGGCGCTGGCGGTGGTGGGCATTTTGGACATCATCTTGCGCGACGAAGTCGGCCATGTGGCCATCGGCAACCATTGGTACCGCTGGCTGTGCGCGCAGCGCGGGCTCGACCCCGAAGCCCACTACCCCAGCCTGGTGGCGCAATACGATGCGCCCCACTTGAAGCCGCCCTTCAACGATGCCGCGCGCTTGCAGGCGGGCTTCAGCGCCCAAGAGCTGGCGGCCTTGCGCAAAACCGCGACAGCGCCACCGCCCACGTGAGGCGCGGTGAAAGGGCTAGCCCCGGGGGTGGTGCTGGGCGTGCAGGCTTTTGAGCCGCTCGCGCGCCACATGGGTGTAAATGGTGGTGGTGGAAATATCGGCATGGCCCAGCAGCATTTGCACCGCGCGCAAGTCGGCGCCGTGGTTGAGCAAATGGGTGGCAAAGGCGTGTCGCAGGGTGTGGGGCGACAACGGCGAGGTGATGCCTGCTTGCAAGGCGTACTTCTTGACCAAGTACCAAAACATGGTGCGCGTCATGGGCCCACCGGCCAATGCGCCGCGCGAAGTCACAAACACCGCGTCGGTGGATGTGCCATGCAACAAGTGACCGCGTGCCTGCGACAAGTAGCGGTCGAGCCACTCGCGGGCCACTTCACCAAACGGCACCAAGCGCTCTTTATTGCCCTTGCCCAGCACCTTGAGCACCCCCTCGCTCAGCCCCAAGTGGTGAAGCTTCAGGCCCACCAACTCGCTCACCCGCAGGCCACTGGCGTACATCAGCTCGAGCATGGCGCGGTCGCGAATGCCCAGGTCGGTGTCCACCGCAGGGGCGGCCAGCAAGGCCTCGACCTGGGCCTCGCTCATGCTCTTGGGCACGCGCAAAGCTTGCTTGGCCGAGAGCATGCGCAACGTGGGGTCGGCGCTGGTGAGGTTTTCGCGCAAGCACCAACGGTAAAAGCGCTTGAACACCGTCAATCGCCGGTTGGCGGTGGTGGCGCGGGTTTGGTCGTGGCGGTGGGCAAAGTAGGCCTGCACATGCGCCTCTTGCACGCCCAGCAAACCCACGCCCTGGGGATGCAACCACTGGGCCAACAAGGCCAAATCGCGCCGGTAGGCAGCCAAGGTGTTGGCCGACAAACCCGACTCCAACCACAGCGCATCGGCAAACGCGTCAATGCGCTCGGTGTCGGTGGTGTGGCTCATGGGCTCAGCGCTCAGGCAAAGCGCTTGGTTGGGCTCAGTCCAGGCTGAGTTTTTGCTGGTCCACCACTTTTTTGTAGACCTCGTACTCGGCCTTCATTTGGGCGGCAAACTGCTCTGGCGTGTTGGCAATGATCAACGAGCCCGTGTCTTCGATGCGCTTGCGCACCGCAGGGTCTTCCAGGGCCTTGCGCACCCCGGCGTTGATTTTGTCGACCACGTCTTTGGGCAAGCCTTTGGGGCCGTAAATGCCGTAATAAGCCATGCGGTTCACCGGCTCTAGGCCCACATCTTTGAAGGTCGGCACATTGGGCAGCACCGCCAGGCGCTGGGGCGCGGCCACCACAATGGGCACCAAGCGGTTGTCCTTGATGAAGGGCAAGGCCGAGGGCAGGTTGTCAAAAATAATGGGCACCTGGCCCGCCACGGTGTCGTTCAGGGCCGGGCCCGCACCGCGGTAAGGGATGTGGGTGATGAAGGTCTGCGACAGGCTTTTGTACAACTCGGTTTGCAAGTGGCCAATGCCGCCGGTGCCCGAGGACGCGTAAGAGTACTTGCCCGGGTTGCGCTTGACCTCGGCCAAAAACGCCTTGTAGTCGCGCGCCGGAAACGAGGGGTGCACCGCAATCACATTGGGCGTGGCCGCAATGTTGATGATGGGGGTGAAATCGGTCTGCGCGTTGTAAGGGATTTTGGGGTTGATCGCCGGGTTGGCCGCGGTGGTGGACACCGTCGCCATGCCCAAGCTGTAGCCGTCCGGTGCCGACTTGGCCGTCTCCAAGGCCCCCACCACGCCGCCACCACCGGCCTTGTTCTCGATCACCACGGTTTGGCCCAAGGCCTTGCCCAAGGGCTCGGCGATCACGCGCGCAATGATGTCGGTGGTGCCACCCGGTGCAAAAGGCACTTGCAGTTTGATCGGTTTGCTCGGATACGCGCCTTGGGCCAAAGCCCCGGCAGCGCTCACAGCCAAGGCGCAAGCGCTCAGCAGGTGTCGTCTCTGGATCATGATCTTGTTCCCCTATGATGGCCGTTAAAGCTTTGCATTCTAGGTGGGGGCACTCGCCCAAACATACGCAAATCCACTTAAATTTCAACCCACCCCGATGAACACCGCCTCTTTGCTGCTGCCCGACTTTGCCCTCATTTTGTGCGGCTACGTGGTGTGCCGCTACACCGCCTTGAACCGCAGCGTGTGGGAGCCGGTGGAGCGCTTGGTTTACTACTTCTTGTTCCCCGTGCT
>CAMDJU010000137.1 GCA_945900695.1 Bordetella parapertussis
AAACCACACACCACAGGTATCCAACCATGTCGCATATCTTCTGTGTTGCCAATCAAAAAGGTGGGGTGGGCAAAACCACCACCACCGTCAACTTGGCCGCCGGTTTGGCCGCCGTGGGCCAGCGGGTGCTGATGGTCGACCTGGACCCCCAAGGCAACGCCACCATGAGCTCGGGCGTGGACAAGCGCAAACTCTTGCTCAGTGTGTATGACGTGCTGCTCGAAACCGCCACCATCACCGAAGCCCGCATCCCCAGCCGCTGGGGCAGCGAACCATCACAGCAAAAAATGTCCACCTACGACGTGCTGGGCGCGAGCCGCGAACTCGCCGGCGCAGAGGTCGAGTTGGTGGGTTTGGAGCGGCGCGAATTCCGCCTCAAACAAGCCCTGGCCGCCGTGGATGCGCAATACGATTTTGTGTTGATCGACTGCCCCCCCTCCTTGTCAATGTTGACCCTCAACGGCCTGTGCTGCGCGCATGGCGTGATCGTGCCCATGCAATGCGAGTACTTTGCCTTGGAGGGCTTGACCGACTTGGTCAACACCATCAAACAAGTGCACGCCAACCTCAACCGCGACCTGAAAATCATTGGCCTGTTGCGCGTGATGTTTGACCCACGCATCACGCTACAGCAGCAGGTGAGCGAGCAACTCAAGAACCACTTTGGCGACAAGGTGTTCAACACCCTGATCCCGCGCAATGTGCGCTTGGCCGAAGCACCCAGCTACGGCATGCCCGGCGTGGTGTTTGACCCCGCCGCCAAAGGCAGCCAAGCCTTTTTGGAATTCGCCCGCGAGCTCGTTGAACGCGCCCCCAAACTCTAACCCCCACACCCACCATGGCAACCAAAAAACCCAAAGGCTTGGGCCGCGGCCTTGAAAACTTGCTGGGCCCCACCGTCAGCGAATCGCCCGAGCCCAGCGCCGATGGCCTGCCCCATGAGCTTGCCCTGAGCGAGCTGGTGGCTGGCACCTACCAGCCACGCACCCGCATGGATGAGGGCGCCTTGTACGAGCTGGCCGAAAGCATCAAAAGCCAAGGGATCATGCAGCCCATCTTGGTGCGCCGCCTGAGCCCCGCCGACGCCGCGCTGCGCCGCGCCAGTGGCGCCAGCAGCCAAGACCCCAACCACCCTGGTGAAGCACAAGCCTTGTATGAAATCATTGCTGGCGAACGCCGCTTTCGGGCCGCCGGCATCGCGGGTCTGGAGCGCGTGCCGGTGCTGGTGCGCGATGTGCCCAATGAGTCTGCCGCACTCATGGCGTTGATTGAAAACATTCAGCGCGAAGACCTCAACCCACTGGAAGAAGCCCAAGCCCTGCAACGCCTGATCAAAGAGTTTGGGCTAACTCACGAGGCGGTGGCCCAGGCCGTGGGCCGCTCTCGCAGCGCGGCCAGTAACTTGCTGCGCTTGCTCAACTTGGCCGAACCGGTGCAAAACATGCTGATGGCCGGCGACATCGACATGGGACACGCCCGCGCTTTGCTGGCGCTCGACCGCGCCAGCCAAATCACCACCGCCAACCAGATCACGGCCAAAAAACTGTCGGTGCGCGAGGCCGAAAGCCTGGTGAAAAAAGTCGGGGCCGAGTTCAACTTGGTGACGCAAAAGCCCAAGAAAGAAAAGTCGCGCGACCTGCGCCGGGTGGAAGAAGAGCTGTCCGACTTGCTCATGGCCGAGGTCGAAGTGCGTATCAAAAAACGCGTCAAGCGCCATGGCCGGATGGAAGAGATGGGCGAGCTGTCAATTCAATTTGGCTCGCTGGATGCGCTCAACGGCTTGATCGACAAACTGCGCAGCTGAGCGGCGCTGCCCAAACGCCATGATCCGCTGGCCCTCCTGGTTGTCTTGGCCCCCTTGGGCGGGCGAGGAGCGGCGTGCGCAACAACGCCAGGTGATGGCGGTCGGCACGGTGCTGCTCAGCATCAATGCAGTGGTGTTCAATTTGCTGCCCAACCCAGGCTATGACGCACCCCTGCTGTTTGTGGTTGCCGGCCTTTTTGTGTTGGTCTTGGGCCTGGCCAAGTACGAGCGGCTTTACTACGCCGTGGTGAATTTTTGCTTGCTGCTGTTGCTGATCATGCTGGCCTACTTTGCGTTGCAAACCGGCGGCATCCAATCGAGCAACATGGTGTGGCTGTGCACTATGAGCGTGCCTGCAATGTTTTTTTTGGGTCCGCGCGGCGGCATCATCTATCTGCTGGTGATCTTGGCCCTCATTGGCAGCATCTTTGCAGTCAGCCTGCAAGGCAAACTATCAACCACCGCCGTCAACCAAGCCACGGTGCTGTTCGCGGTGTTCAACCACATCATGGCAGCGGCGTCATTGATGCTCATGGTTCGCTTTTATGACCGACTCACCGACCGACAAATCCAAGAGAGCGAACGGCGCAACCAAGCGTTGATGGTGGCGCATGAAGACATGCGCCTGGCCAGCGCCCACAAAGACGAGTTTGTGGCGGCCATGGGCCACGAGTTGCGCACACCCATGAACGCCATCTTGGGGTTGAACGGCTTGCTGCAAGACGAGTTCGCCCAAGACGCCGCGGGGCTGGAAACCGTGGGCCACATCCGCCGCTCCACCGAGCATTTGCTGCAAGTGGTCAACGACATCTTGGACTACTCGCAATTGCAAAGTGGGCAAATGGTATTTTTTCCCAGCGCTTGCGAGCTGCGCCCCATGCTCAGCGAGTCGCTTGAGTTGTTGCATCAAAGGGCCCTTGAGAAGGGCCTGACCTTCAAACTTGACATCGCCGAAGATGTGCCCCAACAGGTATGGGTGGATGGCCCGCGCTTGTGCCAAGTGCTGCGCCATTTGGTGGACAACGCGGTCAAGTTCACCCACCAAGGCGAGGTCTCGGTGGCCCTGGCACTGGTCAACCACCACTTACAGATTCAAGTGAAAGACAGCGGCCGTGGCATACACCTGCAACGCCAAGCCCACATCTTCAACCGCTTTGAGTCAGCGGACCTGCAAACCACCAAAGACTTTGGCGGCACCGGCCTGGGTCTGAGCCTGTGTGAGCGCTTGGTGGTGATGCAAGGGGGTCAAATCGGCGTGCAAAGCCAGCCCGGCAGTGGCGCGCTGTTTTGGTTTGAATGGCCCCTGTCCATGCCACAAACCACCGATGCATTGCCCGAGTCGGCGCTGCCCAGCACCAGCGTTTTTGAGGTCTTGGTGGTCGACGACAACGCCATGAACCTGATGATCACCCGGGTACAACTGCAAGCGGCTTGGCCGCTGGTCAAGGTCACGACGGCCGGCTCGGGTGCACAGGCCATGACCTTGCTACAAACGCAACACTTTGATCTGGCCTTGGTGGACATGGTGATGCCCGACATGGATGGCCTGGCCCTGACGCGTGCGCTGCGCCAATTGCCAGTGCCCGCCCAGAAGCTGCCCGTGGTGGCCTTGACCGCCAACACCAACCCCTTGGACGAGCAGCATTGCTTGGACGCCGGCATGGACATGGTGCTGCACAAGCCCATCAACCCCAAGGTCCTGCTGCGCACCATCTCGCGTGCGATGGCTTTGTCATTGCACAGGGGGCGCACATGAAAGGCCCGTGGCCCCACAACTTGACAGCGGCTTTCAAGGCGCGCCTTCCGGCCAGTTTTCAACAAGGCAAGCTGCCCTTTGTGTTCTTTTGCATGCTGGTGCTGGTGGTCGTTTCACTGACGTTTTCACTCTTTAACCCCTACCCCTATGGATCGGCGTTTCAAGTGGTGTTTGCGGCGCTCATCCTGGGCTTGCTGTGGATGCTCCACCGTGGCGTGGCCCTCGAAACCATTTTGCACGTGATGTGCTTTTTGAGCCTCATATACCTGCTCAATGCAGCGCGTCTATCGGGCGGGGTTTTCTCCTTGCGCCTGCTTTGGTTGATGGTCATTCCGGTGATGTCTTACTACGTGATGGGCCCACGCAGCGGCCTAGGGTGGCTGATCGTGACGGGCCTGTCCACCTCTTTGATGGGTTATTTGACCTTGATGGACGAGGGCGTGGAAATGTCCACGGTCGACAACAAACAGCACCTGTATGCTTTCGCCACCATCAGCGTCAACTGCTTGACCTTGCTGATGGTGCCGTATGTGTACGACCGCCAGCACCGACTGAGTCTGGCCGAGAGCCAGCGGCGCCAAAGCGAGTTGGAACAAACGCGCATCGAGCTGGAGCACACCAAAACCCTGCGCGAGCATTTCATCTCGACGGTCAGCCATGAGTTGCGCACACCCATGAACGCCATCTTGGGATTCAACAGTTTGTTACTGACGCGCAGCGCAGACAAACCTCGGGCGAAACAACTTCTAGAGCACACCCGACAGTCAGCCGATCACTTGATGACGGTGATCAACGATGTGTTGGACTACTCGCAGTTCATCTCTGGCCGTTTGAGCACCCAACAAGAGGTTTACGGCTTGCACGAAACCGTTGGCCATGCGTTTGATTTGTTTGCGCCCAAAGTGCAAAGCATGTCCATCACCTATGCGCTGGAGATGGCGCCTGACGTGCCCGCCTGGGTGACCGGGGACCGCCACCGCTTGATGCAGGTATTGGTCAACTTGCTGGGCAATGCCCTGAAGTTCACACCGCACGGCCATGTGCGGCTGCGCGTACAAAACCACAGCGACGGCGTATTGTTTGCGGTGGAGGACAGCGGTATTGGCATTGCCCCCGAACACCAGGCGCAGTTGTTCTACCGCTTCAGCCAAGGGCGTCAAGACACCCAACGCCAATACGGAGGCCATGGTTTGGGCTTGGCCATCAGCCAAGGTCTGGTGCATTTGCTGGGTGGTCGCATGGGGTTTGACAGCGAATTGGGCCGGGGATCTCGCTTTTGGTTCACCCTGCCACTGATCGCCAGCCCCGCACCCCCAGCCACAGAGTCAAACACCGGCGTGTTATCGCGCACCCATCAAGCTTGGCGGTTTTTGGTGGTAGACGACCACCGCCTGAACCGACTCTTGGTGTCACAGGTGCTCAAAAGTGCCTGGCCTCAGTGCAGCGTGGTGGAAGCCCATGACGGGGTGCAAGCTTTACAAGCCCTGCAAGCGCAAGACTTTGACCTGGTGTTCATGGATTTGGTGATGCCTTCTCTCAACGGGGCCGACTCCACACTGGCCCTGCGCGCCATGCCCGCGCCTCGGGGCAATACCCCGGTGATGGGCCTGACCGCTGATGTCAGCCCGGTGGACTTGGCCAACTTTCGCGCCGCGGGCATCAGCGCCTTGCTGCTCAAACCCTTTGACCCGCAGCAATTGGTGCGCGAATCACAAGCCTTGCTGCTGGCCGCCGCGCATGGCGGCACTTGATCACATCAAAAAAATCTTGCCCGGGTTCATGATGTTGTGCGGGTCCAGTGCGCGCTTGATGGTGCGCATCATGGCCACGGCGGGCGCGCCCGCCTCGGTCAGCAAAAAGTCCATCTTGTGCAGGCCAATGCCATGCTCGCCACTGCACGTGCCCTCCATGCTCAGGGCGCGTTCCACCAACTGCTGGTTGAGCGCCTCGGCCGTGGCCCGCTCTTGCGGGTCATTGGGGTCAATCAAATAGCCAAAGTGAAAATTACCATCGCCCACATGGCCCACCAAAAAGTAGGGGAGGCCTGAAGCATCCGCCTCGGCCACAGACGTCAGCAAGCAATCGGCCAAGCGGCTGATGGGCACACAGGTGTCGGTGCTGATGGCGCGGCAACCGGGGCGGCTTTGCACCGCCGCAAAGTAAGCGTTGTGGCGCGCCGCCCACAAGCGGGTACGCTCTTCCGGCGTCATGGCCCATTCAAACGCTTGGCCGCCAAACTCGTCGGCGATGGCTTGCACCGTCTCGGCCTGCTCTTTGACGCTGGCGGGGGTGCCATGGAACTCCATGAGCAGCATCGGCTCTTCGCGCAAACCCAGTTTGGAATGGGCGTTGACCATGCGCACCGAGTTTTGATCGATCAACTCTACCCGGGCAATGGGCACGCCGATTTGGATCAGCTGGATGGTGGTGCGCACCGCCGCCTCGATGCTGGGGAACGAACAGGTCGCCGCCGACACCGCCTCGGGCAAGGGGTAGAGCTTCAAGGTGACCTCAGTGATCACGCCCAAAGTGCCTTCGCTGCCCACCATCAAACGCGTCAGGTCGTAACCGGCAGAAGACTTTTTGGCACGGGTGCCGGTGCGGATCACCTCGCCAGAGGCGGTGACCACCTCCAGGCCCAACACGTTTTCGCGCATGGTGCCGTAGCGCACGGCGTTGGTGCCGCTGGCACGGGTGGCGGCCATGCCGCCCAAACTGGCATCGGCGCCCGGGTCGATTGGGAAAAACAAGCCCGTGCTCTTGATCTCCTCGTTGAGTTGCTTGCGCGTCACGCCAGGCTGCACTGTGACCGTCAGGTCTTCGGCGTTGACCGACAGCACCCGGTTCATGCGGCCCACATCGATGCTGATGCCGCCTTGCACCGCCAACAAATGCCCCTCCAGCGACGAGCCCACACCAAACGGAATCACCGGCACGCGGGCCTCTTGCGCCCAGGCCACCACTTGGGCCACATCGGCGGTGGACTCGGCAAACACCACCACCGCTGGGGGCGGCACGGTGGTGAAGGCCGACTCGTCGCGGCCGTGCTGCTCGCGCACCGCCATGGCCGTGCTGCAACGCTCGCCAAAATGGGCTTTGAGCTGGGCCACCAAGGCGTCGGGCACCGGGCGCTGTTGAACATGGGGAATCAAATGCTGAGGGGTGGTGGGGGCATTCATCGTGGGCGTCTCCTGTGGGTGCCATTCTAGGCAAGCCACCATTTCGGCGCTTCATGGACAATCGCCCCTGGTCCGGGGTCCAAAGCCCCGGCCCGCATGGGCAGGCCTAGCAGGCCGCCTTCAACAAAAGCCAGGGCAGCGCGCTTTGGGCGCACAGAGGACACACCGCATGGGCAACCGACTCACACAAATAGCCACCCGCACCGGCGACGACGGCACCACCGGCTTGGGCGACAACCGCCGCGTGAGCAAAAACAGCTTGCGCGTGCACGCCATGGGCGAGGTGGACGAGCTCAACAGCCACATTGGCGTGCTGCTGTGCGAAGCCATGCCTGAGGCCGTGCGCGAGTTGCTGATCGAGGTGCAGCACCAGCTGTTCAACCTGGGCGGTGAGCTGAGCATCCCGGGCTTTGAGCTGCTCAAGGCCGAGGCCGTGCTGGCCTTGGACCATGCCTTGGACGACCACAACGCCGCCTTGCCCAAGCTGCAAGAGTTCATCTTGCC
>CAMDJU010000138.1 GCA_945900695.1 Bordetella parapertussis
AAACTCGTTTCAAGATGAGATCTGCCGGGGCCTTGAGCCCCCTAAAGAGTCGTTCAAGACCAGGACGTTGATAGGTCAGGTGTGGAAGCGCAGTAATGCGTTAAGCTAACTGATACTAATTGCTCGTGCGACTTGACCCTATAACTTTGGCTTCAGCCAAGGGTGTTATGCCAAGTGACGCATTCAAAATCGAAAAGCTGATTTGCTCTATGAATTCTTTGTCTTGATGGTATCAAGACAATAAAAAGTTATGCCTGATGACCATAGCGACGTGGTACCACTCCTTCCCATCCCGAACAGGACAGTGAAACGCGTCAGCGCCGATGATAGTGCGGATTGCCCGTGTGAAAGTAGGTCATCGTCAGGCTTTTACAGCCTCAAAAAGCCCAACTCGAAAGAGTTGGGCTTTTTGTTTTTGGGAGATCAAAAGTTGCTTAAATCAGAGGTTGCTTAAAACAGCGCCATCTAAGCGTGCTGCATCATTGGTGATCAATTGATGAACAAAGGATAAAACCCAACTGGAAATGTCCAACTCCCTTTGCTGATGCATCAATTGAAGATACGGAGTTTGTACCGCCCAGGCCAAAAAATCATTCAAAGGGAGCGATTGAAACTCCATCAGTTTGAACTTCAGCAAAACCTTAACGCCATATGCCTGGTGCTTTTCGGGGTGGCTAATAAATTGATCCAAACGTCGACGGGCTCGGTCGATCGCAGCACCCACATCGGTGAATGAAGACCCATGACCCGGATACACAACTTTGGCATCGAGACTTTGGATCAAATCCAAGGTCGATGAAACTTCGGCAAAGGCATCAAGGCCTTCAAGTTCAGGAAACACAACACCAAAACCGTTTGACCATAATGCATCGGCAGAAATCAATAGCCCTTGTTGCGGCTCAAACAAAATGACTGAGTGGGTGTCGTGCCCCGGTGCCGCATGAACCTCCCAGGTAAATGAACCAGATTCAAAAGTGCCTCCGGGTTGCAAAACGTGATGAGGAACAAATCGAAGACATTGCTGGCCAGTGGCCTTGAACGTCAATACATCATCATCCCAATGCAACACGGCATCAAAATGACCTGGAGGAATACAAATTTGGGAACCGGGATAAACCGATTGCAGACGTGCGTTACCTCCACAATGGTCGCTGTGCAAGTGGGTGTTGATAATCTTGTCCAGCGGTCGACCCGCCAAATGCGATTGAACCAGGGCCAATGTTTGATCGGCATGGGTGACGTAACCTGTATCGATCAAAATGGCTTTTTCATCATCCACAAGAAGAATGTTGTTAGAGGACAACCAACCGCGTTCAAAAAAATAAAACCCTGATGGGTGGGGAATGGTTTGCATCCATCCATATTAAACCGATCTGGATTTGGGCTATGCTTACCCAATATGAACAACATCAGTACAGAGCTGCACAACTGTGGGCGAACTTAACTCACCAACAACCCGAAAAACCTCCCAATTGGGATGGCTGCAAGGGTGGATGCAACGCTGGAAAAGGGCTCCACGGAGCAAGGCTGATTTGGTCCAAGCTCTGTTGGCCGCCCAGCAACACCAAATCATAGACATGGACAGTCGCCACATGCTCGAAGGTGTTTTGTGGATGGCGGACAAAACCGTGGCCGATGTGATGGTCGCCGCACCCAAAATGGATTTGATCGATATCCATGCCACACAAGATGAACTGCTGGACTTTGTGATTGACAAAGCGCATTCTAGGTTTCCAGTTTTTGATACCCAAAAAGAAAATATCTTGGGGATCTTATTGGCCAAAGACTTGCTCAAACTCCAACGCGCACCAGAACTGAACATCCGTGCGCTGTTGCGCCCGGCGGTGTTTGTCCCTGAAAGCAAAGGCCTGAACGATTTGCTCAGAGAATTTCGCCATACACGCAATCACCAAGCCTTGGTAGTGGACGAATTTGGACGGGTATCAGGCTTGGTCACCATTGAAGATGTCTTAGAAGAAATCGTGGGTGAAATCGAAGACGAATTCGACACACAAGAAAGTGAAACAGATATATTTGCACTGGCCGATAACGTCTACCGGGTTAATGGAGACACGGCCCTGGAACGCATCAAAGATGCATTTGATGTTGAATGGCCCAACTTGGGTGAAGAGTCCTTTGAGACCATTGGTGGCTACATAGCGCATGCCATGGGGCATGTGCCGCGACGTGGCGAGCATCTGCAAGTTGATGATCTGCGGTTTGAAGTGCTCCACACCAAAGGTGGCGCGGTCAAATGGTTTCGCGTGACACGCAACAAGTCCACACATCCCGCATCATGATCAGTGCTGTGTGGCTGTGCCTGGGTGGCTTGGCGCAGGCACTGGCTTTGGCTTGGCCTTGGGGTGGCGAATCATTGCCTGCTCTGCAAATTATCGGTTTAGCGGCGCTTGCTGCTCACTTGAGCCGATGCAAAACCCCCAAAACAGCGTTTTGGCACAGTTGGTGGTTTGCAACAGTTTGGTTGGTGGGCACCTTTTGGTGGTTGTTTATCTCATTGCACATCTATGGCGGCATGCACGCGCTATTGGCCACGATGGCTGTGATTGTGTTGGCTGCAGCATTGGCCTTGTATTACGCGGGAGCCGGTTGGGCCACGGTAAAAATATTGGGTTCTGAGCGACGTTCAGTTGCCACATCCATTTTGGTGTTTGCCAGTGCTTGGACATTGGCAGAAGTGGCCCGCGCTGTGTTGTTCACCGGATTTCCTTGGGGAGCCGTGGGCTACGCACACGTCGATGGGTTGTTGTCAAGCTTTGCCCCATGGGTGGGTGTTTATGGCATGGGTTGGATGGCGGCAGCCACGGCCATGGCAATCACTCATTTTCTTCGTCGCAATCACACATCACCCAACGCGCAACGCAAGCCAGCACGCCTGATGTGGGGAAGCATGGCGTTGGCTTTCTTGCTGATGGTGCAGTTGCCAGGATACCAATACGCCTTCTCATCTGCGTCTACATCAGGAGACCTGCAAGTTCACTTGATGCAAGGCAACATCGCGCAAAGTGAAAAGTTCCAACCCAGCACAGGCATTGCACAAGCCCTGCGTTGGTACCAACAGGCGCTGCTCAACGTCAACAGTGGTTTGGCCATTGCCCCTGAAACCGCATTGCCCTTGTTGCCCATGCACTTGCCAGCTGGTTATTGGGACCAATTGCGCCAGCATTTTGCAACTGGCTCTGCAGCGGCCTTGGTTGGCGTGCCCTGGAAAACGAGCAATGCCCCAGGTGAATCCACTTACAGCAACGCCGCCATCGGCTGGAAACCTGATCAAACCCAAGACTACCGCTACGAGAAAAACCACTTGGTGCCCTTTGGCGAATTCGTGCCCCCCATGTTTCGCTGGTTTACCCAACTGATGAACATGCCTTTGGGTGACTTCAAAGCGGGAGGTGAATACCCCGCCACATTTGATTGGCAAGGGCAACGCATCGCCCCCAATATTTGCTACGAAGATTTATTTGGTGAAGAACTCGCTCGCAGCTTTATCGACCCCAACCGCTCCCCCACCGTGATGGTCAACATCAGCAACATTGCCTGGTTTGGCGACACCATCGCCATAGACCAACACCTCAACATTGCCCGACTGCGAAGTTTGGAGTTTCAGCGTCCGATGGTGCGATCCACCAACACCGGCTTGACCGCCGTGATTGACCACCAGGGACGGGTGACAGCGCAGTTGCCAAGGCACACCGCAGGCGTGCTGGTTGCAACGGTTGAAGGTCGCGCCGACACCCCCACCTGGTTTGCTCAATGGGCATCGCGTTGGCATTTGTGGCCACTGGTCGCCCTGTGTGCGTTGATCTTGCTGTGGGCTTGGGCCCAACGGGCCCGTCCGCCAGGGACGGGAGCCTAAAATCGAAACCATGCCTTCCCGTTGGGTCGGTGACAACCTATCCCACAGCCCATGCTGACCTTTCAAAAAATCATCCTCACCCTGCAAAACTACTGGGACCAGCAAGGTTGCGCTTTGCTCCAGCCCTACGACATGGAAGTGGGTGCGGGCACTTCCCACACCGCCACTTTTTTGCGCGCCATAGGGCCTGAGCCTTGGCGCGCCGCGTACGTCCAACCGAGCCGTCGCCCCAAAGACGGGCGCTATGGCGAGAACCCCAACCGCTTGCAGCACTACTACCAATACCAAGTGGTGCTCAAACCTGCACCAACCAACATCTTGGATCTCTATTTGGGATCGCTGTCGGCCCTGGGCTTTGATCTGAAAAAAAATGACATCCGTTTTGTCGAAGACGACTGGGAGAACCCGACCCTGGGTGCTTGGGGTTTGGGCTGGGAGGTGTGGCTCAATGGCATGGAAGTCACCCAATTCACCTATTTCCAGCAAGTGGGTGGCATCGATTGCCGACCGATCACTGGCGAAATCACCTACGGCTTAGAGCGCTTGGCCATGTACTTGCAAGGCGTGGACAACGTTTACAACCTGAAATGGACCGATACCTTGAGCTATGGCGATGTGTACCTGCAAAACGAAAAAGAGCAGTCTGCCTATAACTTTGAGCATTCGGATGCCGACTTTTTGTTTGTGGCCTTCAGTGCCCACGAAAAGCAAGCGCAAAACCTGATCGCCCATCAGCTGGCTCTGCCCGCTTACGAGCAAGTGCTCAAGGCCGCGCACACCTTCAATTTACTGGATGCGCGTGGCGCCATCAGTGTGACCGAACGCGCCGCTTACATCGGCCGCATCCGCAATCTGGCCCGCAGTGTGGCGCAGAGTTATTACGACAGTCGAGAACGTCTGGACTTCCCGATGGCCCCGCGTGAATGGGTCGCTCAAATGGCCAAGAAAGCCGCATGAGGAAGAACGACATGTCGATACAAAACCTACTCGTTGAGCTTTTTGTGGAAGAGCTGCCGCCCAAGGCGCTCAAAAAGCTGGGCGAGTCTTTCGCCAACACCCTGTTGGAACAACTGCGCACCCAAGGTCTGGCGGGCGCCGAATCGCAAGTCACCTCCTTTGCTTCACCACGTCGTTTGGCCGCGCATGTCACGGCTGTGCAAGCGCAGGCTGCCAACAAGGCGGTGCAACAAAAACTAATGCCTGTGGCAGTGGGTCTGGACTCCACTGGCAATGCGACCCCGGCTTTGCTCAAGAAGCTTCAAGCACTGGGGGCAGACGTGAGCAATCCGGCTGCTGCTTTGGCCGCGCTCAAGCGCGCGCCTGACGGTAAAGCTGAAGCCTTGTTTTACGACAGTGTGAACCCCGGCGCTTCGCTGCAAGCGGGCCTGCAAAAAGCTTTGGAGGATGCATTGGCCAAGTTGCCCATCCCCAAAGTGATGCAATACCAATTGGAGACTGATTGCGAATTACCAGGATGGAGCAGCGTGCACTTTGTGCGCCCGGCCCACAGCCTGATCGCGATGCACGGCAGCACAGTGGTGCCGGTCAAGGCCTTGGGCCTCACGGCAAGCAACAGCACGCAAGGCCACCGCTTTGAAGCCAAGGTTTCACCGCTGGTGCTCACGCATGCCGATCACTACGCCGAAGTGCTTAAACGCGACGGTGCCGTCATCGCCAGTTTTGCCGAGCGTCGCGCCGAGATTGAGCGTCAACTTCAAGCGGCTGCCGCCAAAGTGGGTGGCGGCGTGCACCCCATCGAAGACGAGGCGCTGCTTGATGAAGTCACGGCTTTGGTGGAACGTCCGAATGTACTGATTTGCGAATTTGAAAAACAATTCCTTGAGGTGCCGCAAGAGTGTCTGATTCTGACCATGAAGGCCAACCAGAAATACTTCCCGTTGCTCAATGCCGCAGGCAAGTTGACCCATCAGTTTTTAGTGGTGAGCAACATCAGCCCCGATGACGCGTCTGCCGTGATTCAAGGCAACGAGCGGGTGGTGCGCCCGCGCTTGGCCGATGCCAAATTCTTTTTCGACCAGGACCGAAAAAAGACCCTGGAGTCGCGCGTTGAAGGCCTGTCCAAAGTGGTGTACCACAACAAGCTGGGCACGCAAGGCGAGCGCATGGCGCGTGTCTGCGCCATTGCCAAGGCGATCGGGCAGCAGCTCGGTGGTGCCGAGTTGGCCGCACAGGCCGAGCTGGCTGCGCGTCTGGCCAAGACCGATTTGCTCACCGACATTGTGGGCGAGTTCCCCGAGTTGCAAGGCATCATGGGCACCTACTACGCCCAAAACGACGGGTTGAACGACGCCGTGGCCCATGCCATTGGCGACCATTACCGTCCGCGTTTTGCGGGTGATGAACTGCCCAGCAATGCGGTGGGCTTCGCCGTGGCACTGGCGGACAAGTTGGAAACCTTGGTCGGGATGTTTGGCATCGGTAACGTGCCTACAGGTGATAAAGATCCGTTTGCGCTTCGCCGTCACGCCTTGGGCGTGATTCGCCTGTTGATTGAGAAAGACCTGGCGCTGCAGTTACATGAGTTGAACGAGATGACAGAGCGCGCGTTTCCTCCGGGCCTGTTGAAAAACGATTGGCTTGTCTTGGAAGAGTTCTTCAAGGACAGACTTCGCAGTTATCTGAAAGATTGGGGATACTCGGCCCCCGAAGTTGAAGCCGCTTTGCATGCCCACGGCATGACCACCTGGAGCGATTTGAAAATACGTTTGCAAGCCGTCCGCGCCTTCGCGGCCTTGCCCGAAAGTCCCGCATTGGCTGCGGCCAACAAGCGCATCAGCAACATCCTGAAAAAAGCAGGCGAGGTGGACGCCCACGTCAATCCTGCGCTGCTGCAAGAAGACGCTGAGAAAAACCTCTATGCCGCCATGCAGAAACTGCTGCCCGCATCGACGGCCCAGTTTGAGGCCGGTGACTACACCGCCAGCCTGCAAACCCTGGCCGCCTTGCGCGTGCCAGTGGATGCATTCTTTGACGGCGTGATGGTCAATGCCGATGAAATGGATTTGCGCTTGAACCGCCAGGGCTTGCTCAAAATGCTGCATGTGGCCATGAACCGCGTGGCCGACTTGTCACGCTTGGCCGCTTGACACCCCAAACCCAGACCGACCATGAACAACAAACTCGTCATCTTGGACCGTGACGGCACCATCAACCAAGACAGCGACGACTTCATCAAGTCACCCGAAGAGTGGATACCCCTGCCCGGCGCGTTGGAGGCCATCGCCCGCCTCAACCATGCGGGCTGGCAAGTGGTGGTGGCCAGCAACCAATCGGGTTTAGGACGCGGTTTGTTTGACAT
>CAMDJU010000139.1 GCA_945900695.1 Bordetella parapertussis
GACGTCCATCTGAACGCCGCCAACACCTCACTGCGCTCCAAGTACCGCACTGCCGTCAAAAACGTTGAAAAAGCGGTTTTGGCTGGCGACAAGACCAAGGCCACCGAGCTGTTTGCCAAAATGCAAACCGTGGTGGACTCTGTGTCCGACAAAGGTATTTTTCACAAAAACAAGGCAGCTCGTGACAAGAGCCGCCTGAGCGCCAAGGTCAAAACCTTGGCCATCGCGGCCTGAACATCAGGCCCACCAGCCCGGCCTGACTCGTTAGGCCGCCGTTTGTAACGGGTGCGCTGTCAGCAAAGCAAAAAGCCGTCGCAAGACGGCTTTTTTGTTGTCATGGCACCAAAGCCCCTTTGACCACCTGCAACTGGTTGTCACGGGCAAAGTTCAGCACAAAGTCCCAGGCCATGACTTCTGCATCGCGCAAATCCACATGAACAATGACACATTTTTGCCCCGCGTCGTTGGTGGTGGGCACGCACCAGGGTGAATAACTCAGGTGGTCTCCAGGGATAACGCCGCCAGGCCGAAATGAGGACATGACACCCGCCAAACGCTCGGCCCAATCGCTGGGCCTGAAGGTTTGGCCGCCAACGGTCATGCCCAGGATCCAAACTTCGTGCGCAGAGGGAGATGACATGGTGGGAGTGGGTAATTGGGGCGCACAAAAACTTTCGCCCCTGAGTTGATTCTATCGATGCGCCTTGTTGGAGCCTGACAATGCCGCACCTGCAAGCCCACCGACACGCGCTTGCAACGATGGCCATGAAGCCGTCATTCACTGGCCCTAAAATCTGCTCCCCGCGGTTCAACCCTTGAAACGCCTTGCCCCACTGTCCAAGGACACGACATGACCACGCCCGCTGCGCCCAGCTCTCCCCACACCATGAACACCTACGGGCGCTTGCCCATGGCGGTTTCTCATGGGCAAGGTGTCCGCGTTTGGGACACCGCTGGCAAATGCTATTTGGACGCTTTGGCCGGCATTGCCGTCAACACCTTGGGCCATGGGCACCCCAAATTGGTGCCGGCCTTGCAGGACCAAGTGGCCAAAATGATGCACTCATGCAACTACTATCACATCCCAGATCAAGAAAACCTGGCACGCAAATTGGTTGAAATGTCCGGCATGGAAAATGTCTTTTTCTGCAATTCGGGCTTGGAGGCCAATGAAGCGGCCATCAAATTGGCGCGCAAGTTCGGCCATGATCAGGGCATTGATTTGCCCCAGATCGTGGTTTATGACAAGGCTTTTCATGGCCGCTCCATTGCCACCCTCAGCGCCACGGGCAACGAAAAGATACAAAAAGGCTTTGGCCCCATGGTGGACGGCTTTATCCGGGTAGCGCTCAACGACATCGACGCCTTGAACAAGGCCACCGCCAACCGCAAAGATGTGGTCGCCGTGTTTTTCGAGACCATCCAAGGCGAAGGCGGCGTCAACCCGGCGCGCGTCGAATACTTGCAAGCCGTGCGCCGATTGTGTGACGAACGCGGTTGGCTGCTGATGATCGACGAAGTTCAGTGCGGCATGGGCCGCACCGGCAAATGGTTTGCCCACCAATGGGCAGGCATCGTGCCCGATGTGATGCCCCTGGCGAAAGGTTTGGCCTCAGGCGTTCCCATCGGTGCGGTGGTCGCAGGTCCCAAGGCCGCGCATATTTTTCAGCCCGGTAACCACGGCACCACTTTTGGTGGCAACCCCTTGGCCATGCGTGCGGGGGTGGAGACCATCCGCATCATGGAAGAGGATGGCTTGTTAGACCATGCCGCCAAAGTGGGGGCGCACCTGCACGCAGCTTTGGTGCGCGACATCGGCTCACTGCCGGGCGTGACTGACATTCGCGGTCAGGGCTTGATGATCGGTATTGAACTCGCCAGACCTTGTGGCGGATTGATGCAGCGCGCCTTGGACGCAGGTTTGCTCATCAGTGTGACGGCCGACAAGGTGATCCGTTTGGTGCCCCCGCTCATCATCACCGCGCACGAGGCGGATGAAGTGGTGTCTTTGTTGGCCCCATTGGTGCGCCAATGGTTGGCCGAAACCGCGCCGGCGGCTTGAGGCGGTCATGCGTCACTTTTTACAATTCAATGACCTGAGCGCTGCCGAATGCGCTTATGTTTTCGAGCGTGCGGCCTGGATCAAGAAAAAGTTCAAGGCTTACGAAAAGCACCATTCTTTGGTGGACCGCACCTTGGCCATGATTTTCGAAAAGGCCTCGACCCGCACCCGGGTCAGCTTTGAAGCCGGCATGTACCAACTCGGTGGTTCTGTGGTGCACCTGACCACAGGCGACAGCCAACTCGGTCGTGCCGAACCCATCGAAGACAGTGCCAAAGTGATCAGCCGCATGGTGGATCTGGTGATGATTCGCACCTACGAGCAAAGCAAACTCGAGCGCTTCGCCGCCAATTCACGCGTGCCGGTGATCAATGGCCTGACCAACGAATTTCATCCCTGTCAAATTTTGGCCGACATCTTCACCTACATCGAACACCGTGGCAGCATCCGGGGCAAAACCGTGGCTTGGGTGGGTGACGGCAACAACATGGCCAACACCTGGTTGCAAGCGGCCGATCTGCTGGGATTCAAAGTCCATGTCAGCACCCCCAGTGGCTATGAGATTGACCAATCTGTGGCGGGCCTGCGCCGGCCTGAGAGTTACCAGGTGTTTAAAAACCCGCAGGACGCCTGCCACCAGGCTGATTTGGTCACCACCGATGTCTGGACCAGCATGGGTTTTGAGGCCGAAAACGAGGTGCGCAAAAAAGCCTTTGCGCTGTGGTGTGTGGATGCCGAGATGATGTCTGCTGCTCGGCCAGACGCCTTGTTCATGCACTGCTTACCAGCACACCGTGGCGAGGAAGTCAGTGCCGATGTGATTGACGGCAACCAGTCGGTCGTTTGGGAAGAGGCGGAGAACCGACTGCACGTGCAAAAAGCCTTGATGGAATGGCTGTTGCTGGGCGCCCAGACTTCTTAACTGCGTGCCACCGACAAGGCGCCGATCCTGCCAGCCTGAGCCTCAGGGTGTCACAACGTGGGCATGGGCCCACCACCATATAACCACGCGGGGTCCATCAAATGCGGGCCCCAGGTCTGCAAAGCCAGGTTTCGCCCCCACCGCATCAAGCCCGTGCTGTGAAAGATGCGGCCATTGCGGCGCGACCGCTGTTGCACTTGGGCCACCCGCTGCCAGCGGCTGTGGGCCATGGCGTGCCAGGCCGCTGCCACGCTGGCGCCGGACGGGCCTAGCAACGCCGCTTGCAGAGCAGCCGCGTCTTCGATCGCCATGCCTGCACCCTGGGCCAAATAAGGCCGCATCGGGTGGGCTGCATCGCCGATCACAGCCACCCGGCCCAGAGCCATTTCGCTGGCGGATGCCAAAGGTTTGCGATCGGCCAGCACCCAATAGCGCCATTCAGACACCGCCCCCACCAAATCGCGCAGAGCGGCACAACTGCTGGCGACGGCCAGCTGGGCCCAGGCCGCATCGCCCATCGAACTCCACCCCTCGGACAACGCCTCAGCTTGATGGATGATCAACACCAGGTTGAGCCATTGCCCACCCCGCACCGGGTAATGCACCAAGTGAAAATCTTCGCCCATCCAAACCTGCACATCGCTGCTGCGCCATGCGACGGGCACATCGGCCATGGGCAGCAAGGCACGCAAGGCGATATGGCCCGTGGGCGTGGCCGCCCCTTCCCCCAACACATGGCGGCGCAAGGTGCTGCCAATGCCGTCGGCAAGCACCAAACCGTCTGCGTGCCAACTTTGGCCCGCTTCACTGCGCACCCAAACATGCTTCGCCGTTTGGCCCACCGACTGCAAGCCTTGACCCCAATGCCAACGCACACCCAGCTCGCGCTCAGCCGCTTGCCACAAAAGGGTCTGCAAATCGGCGCGGTGGATGCACACATGGGGGGCGCCATAACGCTGGGCCCCTGCTGACAGCACCACCTGTCCCATCACACGCCCATGACGGGCATCGCGGGCGCACAAGTGATTGGGGAAAGCCGCCACGGCATTCAACGCATCTTGCAAACCCCAAGCACGCAAAATGCGGGTGACATTGGGGCCGAGTTGAATGCCCGCGCCCTCAGTGGTCAAGGCGGCCGCACGCTCCACCACATCCACGCGGGCGCCTGCGCGTGACAAGGCCAGGGCAGTGGCCAAACCGGCAATTCCGGCACCAGAAATCAACAAAGTGTGCGACATGGCGCCGATTGTCAGCCATCACGTGCGGGCAGGCACAAGCCGACCTGCGCCAGCTGGCCGACCCAATTGACGCAGGCCTTATGATGACTTTTTCGTCCATATTCCTGAGGGAGAAAACCATGAAACGCAGATCCCTGGTGCAAGCCGCGGGTGCCACCGCACTGCTCCCCTTGGCCACGCTGGCCCAAGACAAATACCCATCCAAAACCATCATCTGGGTCTGCCCGTATGCGGCCGGCGGCAATGCCGACAGCCGCTCGCGACAAGTGGCCAAGGTGATGAGCCACTTGCTGGGCCAACCCATCATCATCGAAAACAAGGCCGGGGCCGGTGGCAACATTGGTACCGAAATCATTGCCCGTGCACGCCCGGACGGGTACACGGTGGGCATGGGCAATTTCGCACCCCTGGCGGTCAACCATGCTTTGTTTAAAAAATTGAACTTCGACCCCTTGAACGACATCCTGCCCATCGCCTTGATTGAAAAAGGCCCACTTATTTTGATGGTGCGCAACGATTCCCCTTTCAAAACGGTGGCAGATGTGGTGACGGCGGCCAAAGCTGCCCCCGGCAAATACAGCTATGCATCAGGCGGCATAGGCGGCTCCCATCATTTGAGCGGGGCCTTGTTTGAGCACACCGCTGGCATCGACATGATTCACGCCCCCTACAAAAGCGGCGCTGCTGGCGCTGGCGACTTGATGGGCGGTCAAGTCGACATGATGTTCGAGCAAATGTATTCGGCCATGCCCGCCATCAAAAGCGGCCGCCTGCGTGCTTTGGCCATCACCAGCCGGGTCCGATCTCCCTTGTTGCCGCAAATTGCCACCATGACGGAATTGGGCTTCCCTGCTGTGGAGGTGCAAAACTGGCAGGGCATGGTGGGCCCCAAGGGCATGAGTGCCGATGTCATCAAGATACTCAATGCCGCTTGCAACCAAGCCCTGCAAAACGCCGAGGTGCGTGAAAAAATTCTCAGCCAAGGCAATGAAGTGGGTGGCGGTGCGCCCGAGTTGTTCGCAGCCCTCATTCGCGCCGAATCACCACGGTGGGGCAAAGTGGTGCGCGACGCGAGAATCGAACCCGAATAAAAAAACCTGCAACCCTTATCGGGTTGCAGGTTTTCAGCCAGTCGAGAACTCTGCGCTTGGATGTCAGGCTTTGACCGAATCAGCCACTTCCTGATAGCTCTCAATCTGATTGAAGTTCAGGTACTTGTAAATTTTGCTGCCATCGGCGTTGATCACGCCCATGTCGGCCAAGTACTCGGCATGCGTCGGGATGCGCCCGAGCTTGGAGCAAATCGCCGACAACTCGGCCGAGCCCAAATACACAAACGTATTTTTGCCCAAACGGTTGGGGAAGTTGCGGGTGCTGGTCGACATCACCGTTGCGCCCTCCTTGACCTGCGCTTGGTTGCCCATGCAAAGGCTGCAACCGGGCATTTCCATGCGTGCGCCGGCGTTGCCAAACACGCCGTAATGGCCTTCTTCGGTGAGTTGCTGCGCGTCCATTTTGGTGGGCGGCGCCATCCACAATTTCACCGGGATGTCGCGCTTGCCCTCTAGCAATTTGGACGCTGCGCGGAAGTGACCGATGTTGGTCATGCACGAACCAATGAACACCTCGTCGATCTTGGCACCGGCCACATCGCTCAGGGTCTTGGCGTCATCGGGGTCGTTGGGGCAGCACACGATGGGCTCTTTGATCTCGCTCAAATCGATCTCGATCACCTCGGTGTACTCGGCGTCTTTGTCGGCTTGCAAGAGCTGCGGATTGGCCAGCCATGCCTCCATCGCTTGGATGCGGCGACCAATGGTGCGTGCATCGGCATAGCCTTGGGCAATCATGTTCTTCAACAACACGATGTTGCTGTTGATGTACTCAATCACCGGCTCTTTGTTGAGGTGCACGGTGCAACCAGCGGCACTGCGCTCGGCAGAGGCGTCGGACAACTCAAAGGCTTGTTCCACCTTCAAATCGGGCAGGCCTTCGATTTCCAAAATGCGGCCAGAAAAAATGTTTTTCTTGCCCTTTTTCTCCACTGTCAACAAACCCTTTTTGATCGCGTACAACGGAATGGCATGCACCAAATCGCGCAGCGTGACGCCAGGTTGCATTTGGCCTTTGAAGCGCACCAACACGCTCTCGGGCATGTCCAATGGCATCACGCCGGTGGCCGCGGCAAATGCCACCAAGCCCGAGCCTGCGGGAAAGCTGATGCCAACAGGGAAACGGGTGTGGCTGTCGGCACCGGTGCCCACGGTGTCGGGCAGGAGCATGCGGTTGAGCCACGAGTGGATGATGCCGTCGCCGGGCTTCAAGCTGATGCCACCGCGGTTGCTGATGAAATCTGGCAATTCGTGGTGCGTCTTCACGTCGACGGGTTTGGGATAAGCAGCTGTATGGCAAAAAGACTGCATCACCAAATCAGAGCTAAAGCCCAAACACGCCAGGTCTTTCAACTCGTCGCGGGTCATGGGTCCGGTGGTGTCTTGTGAGCCCACCGAGGTCATGCGGGGCTCGCAATAGGTGCCGGGCAACACGCCCGTCCCTTCAGGCAAACCGCAGGCGCGGCCCACCATTTTTTGCGCCAGCGTGAAACCTTTGCCGTGGCCTTTCGGGACTGCTGGTAAGCGGAATAAGGTGGAGGGTGGCAGGCCCAAAGCTTCACGCGCTTTGGCGGTCAGGCCACGGCCAATGATCAAGGGAATGCGCCCACCGGCACGCACCTCGTCAAACAACACATCGCTTTTCACCGTGAAGCTGGCGATTTCTTTGCCGTCTTTGAATGCCCGGCCTTCGTAGGGGCGCAACTCAACCACGTCGCCCATGTTCATTTGGCTCACATCCAACTCAATGGGCAAAGCACCCGCGTCTTCCATGGTGTTGTAAAAAATCGGAGCAATTTTGCTGCCCAAACACACACCGCCAAAACGCTTGTTGGGCACAAA